>CAZIJS010000009.1:0-45651 GCA_964539505.1 uncultured Myxococcales bacterium | reverse complement strand
CCCCCAGGTCGAGTCGCGTGACGATTTCTTTGCTGCCCGTCTCTGTCACCGTTCTGGCATAGGCCAAGCCCGGAACCGTGGCCTCGGCGTCCACGGTGAGCTCGAAATCGACAGACCCCTGCCCGTCGGTGGCGCTGCCCTTCAGGTAGAAGGTGTGGCCATAGAGTGGGTTTTTGTCGTCGAGAGGGCTCTTGTCGGGGAGCAGGAGCGAGGTTTCGTCTGCATGGACGAGGCGGATCCTCCCGTCGAAGTAGTGTCCTTCCGTCAGATCCAGCGTTGCCAGGAGGGCTGGTTCCCTGGTCAGGTCCAGGGCGAAGTTTCCATCCACTTCGCCGGTGAGATCCGCTGTCCCGTGCTGGTGGCCGGCGTGGGCCAGGATGGGGCCATCTATGAGAAAGGTAGCCACGGCGCTGTCCCGATAGGCGCCGTAGATCGCAAAGTCGGAGAAGGAGAGAAATCCCTTTTCGATGGTGACGTGGAATGTGCCAACCATTCCATCTGCGGGCAGGAGTGTGCCCATGCGGATCTCCACCGGGTAACTTGGTGGGGGGCTGGCGCTTTCGCTGCTGCATGCCTGCAGGAGCATGGCTGCCGCCAGGATCACTGTTTGACCAAAAGTCTTCATTTTTGCACCTCGCACGAGCTCCCTCACGGGAGGTAGAGCTTCACCGTGGCCTTGGCCTCGAAGGGGCTTCCGGCCGTGAAGTGTTTGTCTGCGACGCCACCGAGCGGCTCGTCGAGAGTCGCGCGTGATTGGTAGAAGAACTGGGCGTCTTTCCACCGGCTGTCGAAAAGATTCGAAAACGACAACTCCAGGCCGAAGTACCTGGTGTCCCATCCCACCAGCAGGTCGGCGATGAGAGCGTCTTCGCCGAGTTTGCCCTGGGCCAGATAGCGCCTGCCGATGTAGCGCAATCGGAATCCTCCCTGGAGTCGGCTTCCCTTGGTGAGAGCTGGGCCCCAGGGGACGGTCCATCGGCCCACTGCGCCAGCCTGGGAGAGCCATTTGGGCGACCCGATGAGGGGTTGGTTGCTGTCGATGAGCCTGGCATCGGTGTAGGCCAGGTCTGCATAGACATAGAGCCAGGGATCGAGGCTGAAGCGGATTTCCAGTTCGGACCCCAGCCGCCTGGACCGACCTTGATCGATGGACCGTCCCTCGGTGGGATCGAAAAAGACTTCTTGTTGGAGATAGGCCCCCCAGCCCGAGAGGGCCATGTCCAGGTAGCGGCTGTATCGAATCCGAAGCCCCACCTCCCCGGCATAGGCCAGGGGAATCTTTTCCGCTGCGTTGAGCACCGGGTCTCTGGCGTCTGGAGAGTGGAAGGCGGTTCCGTAGTTTAGGAAGATATCGAGCATGTCGAGGGGGGAAAAGATCACCGACGCCTTGGGCTGCAGTGCCCCTTTGCCCGCAAGGCCCGCCACGGTCTGGTCCTCGATGAGGGCACCCGAGGGGCGGACGAAGTCCTGGACTCCTTCCACGTCGAAGAGGAACCAGTCATACCGGATGCCGCACAGGATACGCACCCATTGTGCCGGCAGGAGTTCTCCCATGAAATGAGCGGACAGGTCATGGACCATGATGTGGAGATCCTGTGCTCTGTCCCATCGTCGACGCTGCTGCGTGCGGTAGATTTTCGTGGTTGCATCGTCATAACGCCATCCGCCGCCCATGGTGAGCCGAAGGCCCACCTTGCCAAGTCTCAGATCGCGCCGATACAGGCTCTTGGCGCCCATGACCCATCGGCTGTCGGACTGTTCCGTCTGATCCCCGTGGTCTGGGAACTGTAAGAAATACGTGTAGTTGGTAAAGATGTCGGTGCGGATGTGTGACAGGTAGGCCAGGGCCTCGAAACGATCCTTTGCGCCGACCTGGTCATAGTGGACAGACAAGTGGCCCAGGTGTGCGCCTCCACCATCGCTGTCGTCGAGGCCACCGTAGAAGTCTACTTGCCCGGATTCCACGAGCCGTTGTGGCACTGCGTCGGGCGCCTTCCAGTCCGAAGCGTATCCTGCCGCCACCACGGAGAGTTTGCCTGCCGCGAAAGGCCGGCTCAGTTTGGCCAGGGTCCGAAAGCCGCTCCATTTGCCATTGAGAGAGAATCCATCGGTCCGGAACGTTTGGAGTGCCACCAGGGCGTTCATCCAGGTGACTCGGGGTGAATAGACCAGGGTGGCACCCAGGGTTCGAAAGGAGCCTCCATCGGCCGCGACATATGATTTTTCCACCCTGTCTTTGAGAATGAAGTTGATGGCGCCTGCCACGGCATAGTCTCCGTAACGAGGATCGTAGGGTCCCTTGAGCACGTCCATGCGCTGGACTGCTTCTGGGATGAGGAAATGCAGGTCCGTATAGCCGATGCCGTGGACGTGGCTCGATTGGTTCAGGGGAACCCCTTCGAGGTAGAGGGCCACGTCCTGTCCGTGCTCCGCGTCGAAGCCGCGCAGAAAGATTTGATGCCCCTTGCCCGAACCCGAGTGCTGGGAGATGTGCAACGCCGGCACCATCAAGAGCATGTCGGCGGGGGTACGTCTGGGCAGGAGCATGAAATCCTTGGCTCGGACCTTTCGGTCCGATGATGCGGTGAGCGGACGTTCAGCCCGCACTTCGGTGTGGTACTCTGGAACGCGGACGACATGCCTCTGTCTGACGGGAACCTGCTTGCTGTCTTTTACGGGTGCCGAGGGGCGTCTCGGTGAATGGGCTGTTCCATCCTTCGATGGGTGCGCACCTGGTCGAGGGCCTTGCCTCTGTCCCTCGACGTCGCCCATGGCAGGCTCCTTGGTGTCGCCCTCGGCAGGATCCTCGGGTCGCCGAGAAGTCTGCCGCGGGGATCCCTGCCGTTTGGAGACCCTGGGGGACTGTGTCCTGTTCATCGATTCCTCGGTGTGCCTGGATGGCGACTTCTGCCCAGGCTCGTCTCGTCCCGGACGGACCTGGAACCAGTAATGGATGCGGCAGGCCAGGGGTTTGCCGTTTTTTCGTGCCGGTGTAAAAACAAGGGATTTCGCAGCCTGTTCCATGACGGCTGCCGGGCGGCCCTGCAAGCCAACCGCCTTGGCAGCGACGACTCTGCCCCTGGCATCCAACTCCAACTCCAGCTTCACCCAGGCCGGCAGAGAAACGTCTGCCGGGGCCTGAAATCGGGGTATGCCCAGGACGTGCGGCATGGTGACCTGGCTGTTGTCTGCTCGTCGGGCCTGAACGGGTCCTGCATTGGTCTTTTCGCCGGACGGTCGGTTTGCGGGACCCTGGCCCGACAAGAGGAGAATCACGAACGTCACCAGGATGTCGAAGAGAGCCATTTTGAGAGACTCCATGGTAATACGGATATGGACATGAGTAATATTGCGCAGAAATGCAGATGTCAAGGGGAAGTGAAAAGACAAGGCCCGTGTGTTTTGTCTCGATTGGGTTTGTTTCGATTGGGATCGGTCCGTTTCTGTGGTGCAGGCGGCTGGCTGCCCCTCTTTCGATCTCTGAGCAGGAGATCAGGTTGTATTTCGTTGACCAAATGACCAAAAAAATCATAAAATCCGCCCCATGAAGTTGCTAAGTTGGGCAATAAGTGACGTGGGTCTCAAGAGGGATCACAACGAAGACTCCTTCCTGGCGGACTCTGATCTGAATCTCTATGCCGTGGCCGACGGCATGGGCGGGCATGCCGGGGGCAATCAGGCCAGCCATCTCGCCGTGGAGGAGTTGCGGCTCGTGGTGTCCGAGGGAGATCCTGGCAGCCTGGGCCGCAGGGATGAAGCGGCCTGCGCCCTCATGCGCCAGGCCGCCAAGAGGGCTGGGCAGCGTATCTTCCGGACGGCCAGGGACAACCCGGCCCTTCGGGGCATGGGGACCACCTTGACCAGCCTGCTCTTCTACGAGACGCGGGTCTGCATGGCGCATGTGGGAGACAGCCGGGCCTATTTGTACCGGGACGGAAGGGTGAGCCAACTCAGTCGGGACCATTCCTGGATCCAGGAGCAGGTGCGTGCCGGGTTGCTCACCGAGAGCGAGGCCAGGGCCAGCAAGCTCAAGCACGTGATCACCCGGTCGGTGGGTTTCGAAGAAGACGTGCAGGTAGACACCTTGTCCATGCCGGTGCTCATGGGAGACTGCTTTCTTCTGTGCAGTGATGGATTGTCCAACTATCTCACCGATGATGAACTCGGTGCATTGATGGCCGCGACCTACTATTCTCGCCTGCCTGCGCTCTTGGTGGACCTTGCCAATGAGCGTGGGGGCGACGACAACATCACCGTGGTCGTGGTCTACGCAGCCAACGAGTAAGCCGGCGCGCCTGGGTCCTCGGTGAGACTTTCATGCGGGCGGCCGTCAGGGGATATCGATGCCCGTGGGATCGATGTCGATTTGCAGCCAACCGACTCCATAGGTCGTGTCACGCACCACGACGAACAGGGAGCAAGGGGCGTTGTCAGCGATGGTCAGGCGGTTGTCACCCGTTGGACCGAAGGTGCGGCTGTGCTCCAGGGGCCCGCAGTTGGTAAACCAGGAAACGTAGCTGTCTGCCTCTGCATCCGTGGTGGTTTGTAGGGAAACAGATCGGCCGTTGGCATCCAAATCAGCGGGGCGAAGCGACAGTGGTTCGCCCCGGCTGGTCTGCGCCCCCAGGGTCACCGAAGCCACTGTGGGATTCGATGCGACCAGGTCGTCTGGGGCTGCCACGGACACACGCTTGAACGAGATGGTGCATTCGCTGGTGGGAGCCGGAAAGCCGCTGTTTGACGCGGCCCACTGGTCGAAACAGCCCTGGAGCCCGTCTGGTTTGACCGATGCCAACAAGAAGGCAAAGAATCTCTCCTGGGAAAACCAGGTGGGAAGTTCATATCGAGCCAAGGGCCCGTATCCGGCAATACAGGCCCTCATCGATTCCTCTTGGGGACAGAGCAGGCCTTCGAGCGCCTGCCCACTGCAATGCTCCCCGCATGCGTCGGGATCTGGATCCTGCGCGCAGAGTTCGCTGCATCGTGCGATGGATTCTCCGATTTCGCCCAGGGCAGCTCCGAGACAGGCTTGCGGGCCTTCCCCTTTCTGTGGAAGGCAGACGACCCAGAGTTGCTCCGGGTCGGTTGGAGCATTGGGCGGGAGATATTCGATGGTGTCAAACTCCAGGGCCCCGCCCGGTGCAACGGATCGCGGTTGGGCCCGTATGGCCAGGACCTGGAACGAGTCATCCAGGACCGAGGATGGATCGAAGGGCTCGACGCATCCAGAGCCCAGGGAGAGCAGACTCCATACGATTCCGGCCAGCAGGGGGAAGCGGACCGTTGGCCGGTCTGGGTTGTGTGAGACAGTCATTCGGTTCCGTCCCATGGATCACCGAATCACGTAGAGTTCGATGCGTCGATTCTGAGTGAGTTGTTTGCGCCTGTTTCTGCCACGGTATCTGAGTTTGGCCGATCCGAGACCCTTGGCCACCATTCTCGACATTGGAATGCCACGCTGAGAGAGAGCTCTGGCAACTGCCTGTGCCCAGCTCTCGGACAGGCTCTGAGCCTTGTCCTTGGGAAGCAGGCTGTCTGTGAACCCCACGATGACCAATTTCTTGATTTCCTGGTGGGCTCGCATGATGGCCGCAACTTGTGCCAGGAGACGGTCCGAGCCCCTGGCCATGGTGGTGCTGTTTCCGGAGAAGCGGATGCCGCGTTTTCGCCAGACGATTCTTCCGCCTTCGAGTCGGGCGCCGGCCTTTCCGTGATCCGGGCAACCATCCTTGTCGCGAACCCCGTTGATGGTTTCTTTTCTTTTCGGACAGCGATCTCTGCCGATGCACCGATTCTTGAAAGTTTCGAGCAGCGCCTGAACCTGGGGATTGTCGTCACAGACGCCGTCGCGGTCGTCGTCGGGGTCTGGGCAGCCGTCTGTGTCCTTGAATCCGTCTTTGTCTTCCGCCTGGTTGTCGCATGCATCCTTTCCGTGGCAGATTTTCTTGTAGTCTGCCAGGTGGCTTTGAATCTGCTGGTTGGCGTCGCACAGCCCGTCTTTGTCGTTGTCGGGGTCTGGGCAGCCGTCTTGGTCCTCGAATCCGTCTTTGTCCTCGAGTGCGTTGGGACAGCGGTCCCGGCTGTCGGGGACGGAATCGCCGTCTCGATCCAGCATGGTGGCCGGGCAGCCCGACGTCGCAGCAGGTCCTTTGTCCATGGGACAGTTGTCTCTGCCTTTGCAGGTGGAAGTAAACCAGCCAAGGTGCGATTGAATCATTGTATTGGAGTCACAGACGCCGTCTTTGTCGTTGTCGGGGTCTGGGCAGCCGTCTGTGTCCTGGAAATTGTCGTAGTCCTCGGGCTGGTTCGGGCATCGGTCCCTGGCGTCGGGGATCATGTCTTTGTCGTTGTCAGGATCAGGACAGCCGTCTTCGTCTTGGAATCCGTCTTTGTCTTCGAGCTGTCCTGGGCAGCGATCCAGGTCGTCGTCCACGCCGTCGCCGTCACTGTCATGGGCGATGGGGATCCAGCGCAGGCCGGCATAGACGCGGAATTGCGGCGTTCCGATGCCTGCGAGGATGCCGGCGTTTACGCCGGCCTCCGCACTGAGACCTCGATAGACCCTCACCCTCCCGGCCAGCCCCGCCTCCAAGGGGCTGCCTTCCAGGGTCTGGAAGTCAGTGCGACCGGTGAGTTCCAGGATGACTCGCAGGATCCTGGCCACGAGGTACGATCCACCCAGGCCGTACGTAAACTGCTGTCCGATCTCGATGGCGCCGTCATAGAATGATACTGGTTGGGGTCTGAACAAGCCGCCGAGGTTTGCTGTTGCAGCCCATGAGCCCAGGTTGAACTCTGCGACGAGCCTGGGATGCAGCACCACATTCCTGGCGCCCAGGAAACTGTCGGAATACTTTCCCGTGGGGACAAAGAGAGAGAGGACCGCCCCGAAACTGAGGTGGGCGGAATCGAGACGATAGAAGAACCCCTGGACGTGAAGGCCAGCATCTCCCCAGGCAAAATGACTCAACGAACTGCCTTCCCGAGTTGGATCCGCGCCAGGTTGCTCGCCCGAGACAAAGAGGCCCAGGGGCATGGACAGGCCGATGGAGAGGTATTTCGTCACCCCGAGAAAACCATAGAATTCTCCAACCACGAGGTTGTCGACCAATAACTGTGTCTTCCCCGAAAGTGGGTCGCCGCGATCGGTCACATGGAGCACGAAGGGGCGTCGCTGGTAGCTCGTCAACATGCCCACGCCGTAGGCGAGGTGTCCGGGCGTCTGGGCGCCATACAGTGTTTCGTAACGCCCGCCGGACACAGCAGGCTCGAAGAGCATCACGTTGAGTCCATCAGCAGGAGGTGGGGCAGCAAGACCCACGTCTGGAGCACAGAGAACGGTCACCACGAGAATGGATCGAAAAGCCCGGATCAGCGGTGCTTGTGTCATGACGACTCCTTGGTTTCTTTCCTAGGGATTTTACCGAATCCAGGCAGAGAGAAAACACCGAAATATGCAGCAGGGAGGATTTCGCGGAAAAATTCCAGAATCGATGGTGTGTGGATTCGGAGCTGTGAACGCCGACGCCGGGACGATATTTTTCTGCCAGGCGCACTTGAAGTTTGACCATGGTCGACTACAAAAAGGCGAAAGGTCGACAGTGGGCCCAGACGGTGGGCTCCAGAATGGTCCGGTTGCGCCTCGCTGTCGTGATATCGCCCCTGCCCTTGTGGCGCCTGGGGCCGCATTGGAGGTGAGGATGGATTCGAGGTTCGGTGTCGTGCTCTTGTGTGCGCCTCTGGTCATTGCCTGTGGGGGCAAGTCGTCGCATTCGTCGAAAGAGAACAGCGCAAGAAAGGCCACGTCGGGCCATGGGCGTCTGAGGGGCGGCGGACACGGTCGGTCGAAATGTGCGGGACGGAGCAAGCCGCGTCCGCGGCCCGAGACGCTCCCCAGTGTGGCGAGGATTTTGCCCTCCTGGGCTCGGTCTTTGAAGGTGATGACCCAGGCGAAGGTGCGTGAACGGCCTGACATGACATCCGAAGAAATGGGCGAACTCAAGATGGTTTCGCGTCTGCCCCTGCTTCCATACAAGGGGGCCGGCAAGGGCTGCTCGAAGTATTGGATCAAGCTCGATGAGGGTGCCTGGGTCTGTGGAGACGACCTCAGACCGGATCGTCGACAGCCCCTGCTCAAGGTACAACCTCTCATGGATCCTGGACGCATCCTGCCCGGGAAATATGCATGGGTAAGAGCTGGTGGCGCCAAGTTCTACCGAACCAAGGACGACGTGGCCGCCGACAAGCCGTTGGGGACCTACCGCCCCGGGACCTTGGTGCGATGGATCAAGACGTTCTCTATTGCGGGGCGTCCTTTCTGGTTCATTTCGAAAAAGGTATACGTGGAGGCCTCGCACCTGTTGCGCCACAATCCGTCCAAGTTTCACGGTATCGATTTGCGAAAAGAGAACATGCGTCTTCCCGTCTGTATCGTTCGCGCCAAGACCAGGGGAGCCGCTGTCTACGACAAGCCAGGCGGCCGTGAAATCATGCGGGTTGCGCACCATACCCATTGGGAAATCCTGGACCAGGCCCGGGTGGGGATTACCAAGTATTACAAGATTAAGCCGGGCTGGATTCTGGCGCGTCGCGTGATTTCTGCCTGGCCCACCAAGCCGCCGCCTGGCACCAAGGAATGCGAAAAATGGATCGAGGTCGTGATCCAACACCAGAGCCTGGTGGCCTACGAAGGAACAGAGCCGGTCTATATGACCATGATCTCCACGGGGGACAAGCGACACCCCACCAAATACGGGATCTTTCGTATCTGGTGGAAGAAGTCTCAAACCGACATGACTTCAGGCATGGGGGCGGCGGAATTCTACCGAGTTGACGATGTGCCTTGGGCTCAATTCTTCTGGAGGGGACAAGCCCTTCATGCCGCCTACTGGCACAGTGAATTCGGGACGCGAAAGAGCCATGGTTGTATCAATCTTTCACCCATTGATGCCAAGTGGCTCTATGACTGGACGGAGCCGACAGTACCCCCGGGATGGCTGAACAGGCGGACGAACGAGCGCTACCCTGGCACGCTGATTCGGGTTCGGCACAAGGTAACCCACTTTCCACCGTTCCATGGATACGCACGGAAGCTCGCACCTGCCGAGGCCGTTCGCGCTCTCGACGAGGCCAGGCGCGAAAGGATGCGCAGAAAGTCCCTGGAAATTCTTCGCAGGAAGCGGGGGCGGTGAGAAAGGTTCTGTTGCCTATTTTTTCTTGCTTTTGCCCTTGAGGTATTTCGCGAAACACTGGGCGAACGCCTCGCAGGAATCTTTTTTGAGGCACTTGTTGATCTGCGCTGCGTCCTTGGCCCGGCCCTGGTGCTGCTTGCAGGGTTTGTAGACATCCGTTTTGAGGCTCTTGCGGAGTTTTTCCACGGTCTGGGCGAGTTTCTTGCCAGCCTCTGCTGTCTGTGGGTTTTTTTCGAAATTTGCTTTTGCGTCAGGCTTGAGCGCCCAGATCAGCTCAGCGGTGCACTTGTCGAGTCTGGACTCGAGTTTTTTGCAGTCCACCTTCGGTGCGCAAGAGGAGGCCAATCCGATGGTGGTCGCCAACAAACTCGTCACCAGCAAGTATCTCATGATATAAACTCCTGAGTTTCGTGATCACCCGCGCCGTCCGTGGGAAGAAGCGAGCTATTCTACGAGTGCATAACCCTTTCGGGGGGACGAGACGATTTTGTAACCGTCTTTTTTGAGTTCTTGGATGCGGGTGGCAACCGTGGCCCTGCCGATACCAAGGGGGCCGCCCAGCTCCCTGCTGGGCACGAAATCGCCATCGGCCCGGCGCAGACAATCCAGGATGAAACGCTGCGCTTTCTCCGGTGAGATTCTCCCCCGGGGTGTCCCGGTGACTCCAAGCTCCAATCGAGCAACGGCCCAACGTTCCTGTTTTTCCAGTTGAGCCAGTCGACTATCGATTTCTTCGATTCGCTCGGCCAGCCCCTTGACCATCTCGGTGACGTCTTCGACTTCAGAGAGAATCTCTCCTTTGAGTCGATCGACGATCAACTTGATGGAGTAATCAATGGATGGAATTCTCCGCTTGCGTGCCACAATGACGACCTCCCAGCCGGCGAAACACTGTCGAAAACGACGCCAACGAATCGGTCCGTTTTGATCGATTCGCCTGGCTTATGATACAGAAGCTGCCTTTGTTGGCAATAGCAAAGGAAGAACAAAAATGAAACTCGTGGGACATGTCACGATTTCGGTTTGACCAGGAAGCCGCCGATGATTCGATCCGTGATCTGTACAGACGTTCCTTCCGGGATGGTCCTGTGGGCCTTTGCGGGAAACAGGATGCCATTGATGATGATGGAGCCTGGACGCCAGGGCCCGTGGATGGTTTCGATCACCACAATTTCTTGGTTTTGCAGCCAATCCAGAACGCTGTCGATTCCTTTCAACGTGGCTGTTCGTTTCTTGAGGAGGGCTTCATGGTAAAAGACGACCAGGAAGATGGATACGAGAATGAAGGCGGAAACTTGGACTGTCAGCCCGAGTCCGAGGGAAGCCAGGAATGCGGCGATGAAACACCCCACGCCCACGAGGACCAGGTACATGCCACGGCGTGCGATCAGGTCCAGGATGACGAGGAGCCCGGTGAACATGAGCCAATAGTTGAGTGGGTTGAACCAGACCTTTTCCATGCTCATCCTTCCTCTGGGGCGAGTTCCGAGACGTCTCTGTAGGGCTCGGTCCCTGCGAGAAAGTCACTGCGAAAGATTTCCCGGGCGATAAAATACACCGCCGGTGTCGTGACGATGGCTCCGAAGATATCGATGGTGTAGTGGTCGTGCATGAGCAGGGTGGAAAATCCGAGGGACAGACCTGCAGTGAGGCCCAAGACGCGGATCCAGCCCACGTCCCAGAAAACCAAAGCGGCCAGGATGGGGTATCCGGTGTGGCCGGAGAAAAAGAGATCCTTGGTGAAAAACATTCCCCCGAAGGTAGAGCCGGGGTAGCCGTCCTCGAGCATGCAGAGCGGGGGGCCCAGGTGGGTCATCACCAAGGCGATGCCCCGCGTAATCTTGAAGAGGGCGAAAGTCTTGATGACGAACGCAAAGCGTTCTGGAAAAAAGATCAGTGTGAGGAGATAAAAGCTCCAGATGAACAGCTCGATGCCGTAGGTGGCAAAGGCGTTCATGTCCACCACGGGTAAGACCTGCAGCAGAAGATCATGGAGTCTTGGCGTGTAGGGATAGGTTTCGGCATACCTGGCGCAGTTGAGCATGAACGAGATGCCGAAATAGAAGAGGACCATGCCCAGCAGGACCGAGTGGAAGAAATAGGGGCGGTCGAGGGCCTTGGCCCACTTGGTTTTGACGTAGGTTGCCAGGCTGAGCGGGTTGGCCGTGACGACGGGTTCTTTCATCGCGGACAGGACTCCTTGGGATCGGGCTGTTCTTCCACCATGATCGCCTGGTTACCGACGACCTTGTAGAGGCGGAGTTTGCCGCAGGTGTGGATTTCGAACAGGCCCGGCCGGCGCCGATCGATCACCATGTCGCGGCAATGCGCCTTGGCTGCCCGGATGGTGCGTTGCACGATGAAGTAGTCGCGATCATAGGCAGGACGCACCCAGAGTACGTCTGCCAGCCAGACGACCACGATGAGAAATAGGGTCATCAGGATTTCCCTGAGGGGAAAGTCCCTCCGGGGAATTTGTCGTGACGAGAGAGCCTTCCAGCCCTCTGGTATCCTTCCCATGCGCCTTCCCCGTCTAGTCTTCCTGGTAATAGTCCACGCCCAGGTGGGTGATGAGAGCCTCACCCTTGAGGTATCTGAGCGTATTCTTCATTTTGGCCAATTGGATGAAGAGATCGTGTTCCGGCTTGAGACCCGGGACGGTCATGGGGCTCTTCCAATAGAAGGATAGCCATTCCTGGATGCCGTACATGCCCGAACGCTGCGCCAGGTCCATGAAAAGAACCAGGTCCAGGACCACGGGCGCCGCCAGGATGGAATCTCGGCAGAGGAAGTTGACCTTGATTTGCATCGGATAGCCCATCCAGCCCACGATGTCGATGTTGTCCCAGCTTTCCTTGTTGTCGCCTCGTGGAGGATAATAGTTGATGCGTACTTTGTGATAGAGGTCGCCGTAGAGTTCCGGATACAGGTCCGGCTGAAGGATGACGTCGAGCACCGACAGCTTACTCGTCTCCTTGGTCTTGAACGAGCCGGGATCGTCGAGGACCACCCCGTCCAGGTTGCCCAGGATGTTGGTGGAGAACCATCCCTCCACGCCGAGCATCCTGGCCTTGAAAGCAGGTGCCAGGACGGTCTTGAGCAGCGTCTGGCCCGTCTTGAAATCCTTGCCGCCGATGGGCATGTGCTGTTTGTGGGACAGCTCTCTGAGGGCCGGAATGTCCACGGTGAGGTTTGGTGCGCCGTTGGCGAATGGAACGCCGCTTTTGAGCGCAGCATAAGCGTAGATCATGGACGGCGCGATGCTCGGATCGTTGTTTTCCAGCGCGGCCTCGAACGCGGCCAGGTCGGCATGGGCGGGACCGGGTTCGATGAAGGTCTCGGTGCTCGCACACCAGACCATGACCATTCGGTCGATGCCCTTTTCTTTCTTGAATGCTGCAATGTCGTCCATGAGCTGGTGGGCCAAATCCAGTTTGTTTCGGCCCTCCTTGACATGGGTTCCGTCGAGATTACGCACGTAGTTTCTGTCGAACACCGCCTTCTTGGGGACGATGGCCTCGAGTCGGTCTGCCAGCGGTTCGAGTAGGGCCGCGTCGAGCACGCGGGACCTGGATGCGACTTCGTATGCGTTTTGTCCGTGGAGGTCCCAGGCCAGATACTCGATGTCTTTCATGTCCGCCAGGGGCACGAAGTCCTTGATGAGGGGACTGCGGTCTTCGGTTCTCTTGCCGAGGCGGATCGTCCCCATTTGGGTGAGAGAGCCTATGGGCCGCCCGAGGCCTCGGACCGCCGCCTCGACACCTGCGATGAAGGTCGTGGCCACGGCGCCCAGGCCGGGGATGAGTACACCAAGCTTTCCGTCCGCCGGGGCCACTTCCACCGGTTCACGAAGGAATTTCGTCATCGTATGAGTCCTTTCTTTGAATCCATGATCAGCCGGACAAATCGAGGCCAGGGACGGTACCGAAGAGTCGTCTCGAGGCACGCCCAATGGCCTAATGGATTTTGTGCGCAGCGTCAAGACACGGGTTGGTTTCCTGGAGGGCTTACGAATGCACTGGTTTCCTGACTGTGAGCACACTAATATCAACAATACGACGATGAGAGACACGAGAGAGGCCGAGCGGCGGGCCCCGGTGGAGCGACTGGACGGATCGCAGAGCCTCCGTTGAAAAAGAGGTGGTGGGTATTCATGCGCAAAGAAAGACATGAAACTGGAATGGGTGAACAGAGACGAGAAACGTCGAGACCGTTGCGGAGAGTGCGATGGAGCTACGGGGCGACGGGGTTCGTACATGAGGGCACGAACCGGCATATGAGAGAAACCAGGTCGATGATCGGCGCTGCCTGGACCGGGAGTCGGTGGGGGGGATGGCTCCTATTTCTGGTGATGATGCAATGCTTCGTTGGTTCTGTCGCCATGGCCCAGCAATGGCCCATGTGGCGTGCAAACCGGCTCCGGTCAGCGAGGAGTTCTGTCGGTGGGGCCATCACCAGTCCTTCTGTGCGATGGTCTTTCTATCTGGGCGGGAAATTGGATGGTCGCCAGGTGCGCAGCCTGGACCTGGATGGAGACGGCAGCCTCGATGTCGTGACGGCTCCAGGCGGCAAGATCGTGGTCAAGGATGGGCGAGACAGAATATTGTGGGAGAGCCGGCCGCTTGGGATTTTAGTTATCGAGGGACTGTGGAACCTGGACGGTTCGGGGCCCAAGGAATTGGTGGTGCGGTCTGCCACGCGGGTCTACGCCCTCGACGGTGCCACGGGACAAGTGGCCTGGAGTTACGGCTACGCGGGCAACGTGACGAGTGTGACGGCCCTGGACCTGGACGGGAACGGGACGGTGGAGCTGTTCGTCGAGGGCTACCTGGGCCAGAGCTGCAATCGGGAGATTCGCCGATTCGATTTTTCGTCAGGGTTCGACAGCGTCTCGTCTCAGGCTGTCTTTTCCGTCAACTTGTGTAACTCGCTTCCCTTCGTCTTCGGGGACATGGATGCAGATGGGGCGCTGGAGATGATGGTCGACACCTACGGGACCTATCGGGTCATCGATCCGGCCACCGGGATCGCGTTGGCGTCCCAGTCGCTTTTCTCCAACCATACCTACGACTGGGTTTGGATGAAAGATCTCGATGGAGACGGGCGATCCGAGTATGCGATGCTGTCTTGGCAGGGGTTTGCCCAGCGCGCCCTGGTGGAGCGTTTCGACGGATCGCAACTCACCAATCTTTGGATGCGTGCCATATCAACGAACAACAACCAGCATGACGTGCGTAATACGATCTTCGATGCAGATTCTGTCGCAGACCTGGACGGGGACGGTCACTATGAGATCGTGCTGAGCACGTTCAACGAGTTCGATGATGGCAAGTGGCGGCTGTTGGTGCTCGATGCATTGGACGGGGGCGAGTTGGTAGACGTCGAAGGCCTGGAATACGCAGGTTTGTGGGACGCAGATGGTGACGGACGGCTCGAAATCCTGGCCATGGACGCATCTTCTGCAGATATCAACGGGGTGGACTACGGAACCGTGAGATTGCTGTCCTACGCTCCGCCGGCGCTCAATGTGCTCTGGTCGCTGGACCAGGCTTCGGTCCACGATGTCACGCGGTTTCAATCCGCGGGTTTTTCACACATGCTGCATGCACCGGCCCTGCAGGATCTCGACGGCGACGGCATCCTGGACTGCTATTTCAATAGGGACCTGGACGATGACGGACAGCAAGACGCCATCGAGGTTCTCTCCGGCGCCGGCAATCAGCCCACCGTCCTGGCGCGATACCGGCCGGTCCAGTCTGGCATCACGGCGGTCGTGGCAGCCATGGGAGACGATCTGACCGGGCCGCAGCGGCGGGCCGAGACTCTGGTGAGCCTGAGCAACGGCTTCGTCGTGGGTCTCGATTCCATGATGGCGACCACTGCGGTTCTTCGCACCGGAGGCTACAGCACCTTCAAAATCCTGGTCTCTGACCTGGAAGGCGACGGGGACAGTGAGGTCCTGGTGGTAGACTCCCGCGGGATTTTGCGAGTCCTGGACCAGGCAGGGGCCGATCTGACCCGACCGCCTCAGGAACGCTGGCATTACGACGCCAAGACGCAGTTTTATCCCCTGGTCTGGGACCTGGACGGCGATGGTGTCGAGGAGGTGATCGTCGCCGCATGGGACGGCACGGGCAAGGTGGTCGAAGCCCTGGCTCCCGACGGCTCGGTTCGCTGGTCCCATGCCCTGGGATTCGGCGTCCAGAAGAACGACACGATCATGAAGCCGGCCATGCTCAGGTCCGGGGCCATGGACCTGGTCGTTTCGGTCTACGACGGCAATGCCGCGGTCCGTCGGCTGGTGGGGTTGGACCTGCAGTCCGGGCAGGAACTTTGGTCCACCAGCCAGTACATGGGCTACAACTACCTGGAGGACTATGCCATCTACGACATCGATAGTGACGGAATCGAAGACGTGGTCTACCAAAACGGTTCCGGTTCGTTCCAGGTATACAGTGGGGTGGACGGTGCGGTCTTGGTTCATCAAACCCGGACCGGCTACGAGCGCCGCCCCCAACTGGTGGATTGTGATGGGGACCTCGAATACGAGATTGTGGTGGGGACTGGTCCGAGTTCCCTCAGCCTGCTCGATCAGGCCGGCAGGGTTCTCTGGGAGTTTCCCAGCCCTATCACGTATGGATTCGACAACAGGGATCCAGCCCCGGTCCATGCAGACGCATCGGCAGGATACGACCTGGCCTTTGGGGACAAGTTCGGACAAATGCGGGTGGTCTCCGGGACGGACGGCAGTCTTGTTTATTCGAAGTGGCTGTCTGATGGACAGGTCCTGGATCAAGACCCAGGCCAGGCGGCATCCCTGGGCAACGCAGTGGCCGGTGATCTGGACGGCGACGGGGGCGACGAAATCCTCATCCCATCGGCCGACGGGTTTCTCTACCTGCTCCATGCCCAGGATGGGACTTTGGTCTGGAGTCAGGACTTTCGCTATCCAGTGGCCGAACCAGCCCTTGCCGACCTGGACGGGGACGGATCGGCGGAAATTCTGGTCTCATCTTCAGACGGCTATCTCTATGCGCTTCAGGCGGCCGGCCTGCCTGCTCCCGGGCAGCTTCGTGACGTGGGCCTCGACGACAACGGTTCCATTCCAGATCCGAGTGCAGATATCGACCAGTCCGAGTACAGCGACATGGCGGCTGCCGCATGGGACCCGGTGGGAGGCGCTTCGGGCTACCTCGTGAGCCTGGTTTCCGAGCAAGGAGGCGTCGTGGTCCCCTGGACAGACGTTCCCGCAGCGACGAACGTCCGGTTCGATGACCTGTCGCTGGAACGCGGCAGCCGCTACTATTTTCTCGTGTCCGCCTACGGCAGTGGGCTGGATTCTTCGGTCCAGGTGCGCTCCGACGGCTTCGAGGTGCGAGACGACAGTCCTCCGGTGATCGAAGCCCTCCATGCTTCGCCCGACATCTTCAGCCCGAACAGTGACGGACAGCAGGACGGCACCAGCGTCCTGGCGAGGTTGTCGGATCGCACGGCGCTCGATTCGGTGGTGGTCACCATCGAGCATGCGCAGCAAACACGCACCTTCACGGCTGCTCTGACCGGGACCGAGCACCACCTTGTGCAGGTCTGGGACGGCCTGGACGACGCTGGACAGCCAGTGGGCGAGGGCCCCTGCCAGGTCACGGTCCTGGTCACCGATGCCGCGGGGCACAGCGCCTCGGCCCAGACCGAGGTGGTCGTCGACACCGAGGCTCCGAGCCCGCCGGTCATCCTGGTTCCCGAATCGGGCTCCACCACGCCCCATGCCCGGGTCGAGTTGGCTGGGACAGCAGAACGTCAGGCCCTGGTGGATGCCAGGATCGACGGTGAATCGGCCTGCACTGTTCGGGCCGATGACCAGGGACAATGGTCCTGCATCGCTGGTTTCGACCTGCTGAGCGGGCCTCACGGTGCCGAGGCAAGGGCTGTGGATGCGGCGGGGAATGAATCCGCGCCGTCGGTCCCGGTGGATTTCCATGTGGACCTCATTGCGCCCTCGGCGCCCCTGTTTCTCGAACCCGTTCCCGACGCGGTCCTGGAGAGTAATCGGCCGACGTTCGTGGGCACGGCCGAGCCAGGCGCGTCGGTGACCGTCCTGGAGCGGGACGATGCCCTGTGTTCAGCCATGGCCGACGATCAGGGCCACTGGTCCTGCCAGGCGGAAAACGCCTTGCTCACTGGGCTGCACGTGGCCTGGGCATATACTCAGGACATGGTGGGCAACCGATCGGCTCCTTCCGAAGATTTGCCTTTCGTGGTGGCTTTTCAAGGTGGGGCGGGAGGCGACGGAGGACCGTCGGGCGATGCCGGAACCTCGGAGGGTCAGGACGCTGGACCAGATGTGATGGTCACGGCTGGTGGCTCGGGCTGTGGCTGTTCCCAGGGGAGGCCGGGCAGCGGGGACTTGCCGCTCGTGATGTTCATGGGGCTGGTTTTCTGGCTGCTCCTGCGTCGCAGCCGACAATCGACGCGATCCGTCACGATCAGGCGTTGGCTCGGTCTGGGTGGGCTTGCTCTGATGATGTTGGTGGGTTCCTGTCGTCCCAACCCGGAAAACCTCGGGCCCAGGCCCCAGGATGCCGGGGGGAGCTTTCTGGATTCGGACGGGGACTGTCTGTCCGATGAGCAGGAGGGTGCTGTCGAGCAGGTGGACACCGATCAGGACGGGACCCCGGATTTTCTCGACAGCGACAGTGACGGCGACGGCATCCCGGACCAGGTGGAGGCGGGAGCTGCCGCCTGCTCGAATGGGGTGGGCCAGGACAGTGACGGCGACGGCATCCCGGATTTTCGGGATCGAGACAGCGATGGCAATGGGATCGATGACGCCGAGGAGCCACAAGGAGACTTGGATGGGGATGGACAAGTCGATTCATCGGATTTAGACGACGACGGTGACGGATTGCCCGACACAATGGAGATGCAAAACGGTGAGCGGGTGGACAGTGACGGCGACGGCACGACCGACGACAGAGACATCGATAGTGATGGAGACAGCATCTCCGATCGCCAGGAAGGCAACCTGGACACCGATGAAGACGGCAAGCCCGACTACCTGGACAGCGACAGTGACAACGACGGCTGGAGCGACGCCCAGGAAGCGGGGGATGCGTCTTTGGACACCGCCCCGGCGGACAGTGACGGCGATGGGGTGCCGGACTTTCGCGACCTGGACAGTGACGGCGATGGTCTGCCCGATTCCCAGGAGGCCCAGGAGGGTACGAGTCGCACCAGGCGAGACAGCGACGGCGATGGTGTCTCCGACCTGGTGGAGGTGGCGGCGGGAACCGACCCCAACGACGCCGAGAGTCACCTGGCGGAAGGGGATCTCTTTTTCGAACTGCCCTATCGAGACGAGTCGGGTCCCAAGACCGGGGAGGTGGACTTCCAGATCGCCGTCCAGAAGATGGACGTGGTCTTCGCCATGGACACCACCTCCAGCATGGGGGGCGAACTCGATCAACTCAAGTCCTCGGTGGGGGCTTTCGTGAACCGGGTGCGGGCCGAGGTGGCTGACACGGCGTTCGGCTTGGCTCGGTTCGAGGATTTTCCTCTGGCACCCTATGGCAACGCAGCGGCCGCAGATCAGCCCTTTTCGCTGGTTCAACAGGTGACCCTGGATGCCACCAAGATGGCCGATGCCGTGGCATCCCTGGGCATTCGAGATGGGGGCGATCTTCCCGAGGCCTCTTTGGAGGCCTTGTACCAGATTGCCACCGGGGCCGGGATCCAGGGGCCCGGCGCCACGGACGTGCCTTCGTTTACGCCGGACCCCAACCAGGGAACCGGCAGCGGTGGGGGCGTGGGCTTTCACGATGGGGCCTTGCCTGTGGTGGTCCATGTCACCGACGCCCCCTTCCACGATCCAGGGGCCGGTCCCGGCGCGAGGGACTGTTTCGACGGGGCGTTGGATTATGGGGCCGGGGCCGATCCAGCGGTCCCTGGAGCAGCCACCAGGGACCAGACCATGACCGCGCTCCAGGCCGCCGGTATCCGAGTGGTGGGCATCGTCAGTCGGGAGTATCCAGTCGAAACCCATTGCAGTCCATACGGCGACCTGCGCCAGACGGCCCAGGCCACAGGAGCGATGGTTCCCGTGGAGGCCTTCGCGGGCGCCTGCGGTCCGGGGCTTTGCTGCACTGGAGTGGATGGTGCGCCTCGGCCCCCGGCAGGAGACGGGCGCTGTCCCCTGGTGTTCGAGATCAGAAACGACGGCACCGGTCTTGGCGATCGAGCGGCCGATGCAGTGCTCGCCTTGACCCGCTACCTGACCATGGACGTGAACCTGAGCGCCCAGGGCCAGACCCAATCACAACAAGGAGACCCGCTGCCCCAGGGGCGCAGCAGCGCCGACTTCGTGACAGCCATGGAAGCTGACAGGGCCGTTCCTCCTCCCGGCATGGCCATGCCGACCAAGGAAGACCGGGACGCAGACGGGATTGCCGAAACGTTTGCCGCGGCCCCGGCAGGGACTTGGCTTCGGTTCCAGGTGAGTTTCTTCAACGACTTTGCTCAGCCCGCCGACCACGTCCAACTTTTCGTGCTCGACCTCTTTGTGCTCGGAGAGGGCAGGACCCTCCTGGACCAGCGCAGGGTCTATGTCGTGGTTCCTCCGGTCCTGTCAACCTCACCAGTGGAATAGGATGCAGCGGAGCCACGGGATGTGCAGCCAAATGTCACGTCTTGATAAGGACGATCAGCCTGCGGGAATGGGCTCTGTCTGTTCGTCGCCCTTGTCGGCGGCGGTGCGATCCGCCTCGGAGGATGCGCTGCCCTGTAGGTCTCCGGAAGGTTGTTGGGAGAGGGCCTGGTGGCCTGGCTTTTGTCTGCGGAGCAGTTCCTCTGCGATCCTGCGCCGGACCCTGGGCAGGTGGAGCATGCCCACTGGGCGTCTGGGATCCTGGTTCGAAACCACGGGCATCTGTTCGATGCGCAGCTTCGACATGTCTGCCAGGACCTCGGCAAGATTTTCATCGGCCCTGGTCTTGTCTTCCACCAGGCCCATGACGTCTGCCACCAGGAGCCACTGCCAGGCCTGCTGGTCGGCCATCACCGAACGCATGCCTTCGAGAGAGAGGGTTCCCACCAGCAGGCCCTCTCCATCGATCACGGGGAAGACCACGTAGTCCTGGTCTGCAATGACTTCCATGGCTTGGGCCAGGGTCATGTCCTCTCTGACCGGAAGGATGTGGCCGTCCATGACATCCCCCACGGTGAGGGATTCGATGACGTCTCCTTCCGTGACGTTCCTGCCGATTTCCCCTGCGAGCTGAATGGCCAGCTTGGTCAGCGGCGGCCCCACGAGTTGCACGATGAGGGTGGTGGCGGTGATTCCGAAGATGATGGCCTGTCCCAGCGTCATGTCCGGCCCGATGGGAATGTCGCCCATCTTGGCGCTGGCCATGATGGACAGGCCCACGGCCACGCCGCCCTGGGCAAAGAGTGCCAGGCCGAGATAGCGGCGCACCGGCCTTTCTGCATGGGTGACCTTGGCGCCGAACCAGGCACCGGCCATCTTGCCCAGGCTGCGTCCCAGCACGTAGAGGCCCACCACGGCCCAGAGCCAGGTGGGCATGTCCGCCACGCCGAGCCTGGCCCCCACGAGAACGAAGAAGATGACATAGATGGGCACCGAGAAGCCACGCATCACGCTAAACAGGGATTCGCTCCTGCGGGGCACCAGGTTCACCAGGACGAAGCCCAGGGTCATCGAGGCCAAGATCACGTCCATGCCGGTGTTGACCGAGATGCTGATGAGCAGCAAAATAAGCCCGATGGACAAGGCCACGCCGCGTTCGGGTTCGCGGATCCAGTGGATGAGAAAGCGGAGCGCATAGGCGAAAGCCAGCCCCAGCAGCCCGGCTCCCAGCAACTCCACACCGATTTTGCCCAACTCGTGCACCAGCGATCCGGAATGGGCCGTGAGCATCTCGGCGGCGCTGGTCCCCAGGCCGTAGAGGGTCATGGCCAGGGCATCGTCGAGGGTCACGATGGCAGTCACCGAGGTGGTCAGGATCCCCTTGGATCGGTATTCCCAGAGTACGTCGATGGTGGAGGCGGGGTCGGTGGCTGAGGCAATGGCGCCAAACACGATCCCTGCCGCCAGGGCTGCCGGGCCGTTGTGCATCACGGTATAGGTCACCAGTCCCGACGACAGACCCACCAGCACGAAGGCGCCCAGACCCTCTCCGAGAAGAATGGCGGTGAACTGCTTGCCGTACTTGCGGAACATCTCGATGCGCAGTTCGCCGCCCACCAGGAACCCGATGATCCCCAGGGCGAAGATGGAGAAGGGCTCGAGGGCCTGGATATCGGCCCCTTTAATGAGATTCAGCCCGCTCTTTCCCAGCAGGATTCCTATAATAATGTATCCGACGACTTGAGGGATCTTTGCCCGCTGCGAGACCCAGGCTCCAATCAGTCCGCCAAGCAGTCCCAACCCCAGGACGAAAATCAGTCCATAGTCCATGATGCGCATCTCCCGTCAAGGCTGTCTGAAGGGTCAGCCGTTGTTGGAATACCGATTCCCGCAGGTCCTTGGATCACATGCCATCGAAGGGGCCTGCATCGAACCGGGACTCGAAGATGCGACAGACTTCTTCGGGACTGTCCGCCCTTCTGAGAGCTTCCCTGAGTTCTTCGTCTTTGACCAGGGAACTGAGCCGAGCCACGAGTTTGAGATGGTCGGCCTGCTGATCGAGTCCCGCCACGATCATGAACAGCAGCCAGACCGGCTCGCCGTCGATGCTTTCGTAGTCCTCGATGGGCGGTTTGCAGATGCCCACCACCATGGCCAGACGCCGCACCCCGGAAAGACGGATGTGGGGCACGCCGATGCCAAGGCCGATGCCCGTGCTCATGAGCTGTTCTCGGTGAGCGATGCCGCGGGCGATCTCGTCGCGCGCCGGCATCCCTTCGATCTGTGCCATCCGGTCCACGAGGTGATCGAGGGCCTGGCTTTTGTTGACATTTTCCAGGATGAGCACGTTTTCGGGCACCAGGAGGCTCCGGAATCGGTCCAGCACGTCTCCTGCCTTGGTCAGCCTGAGACGAAGCTGTTTTCTGAGCCACTCGTCCACCATTTCCCTGTCGAATCGCCATTGTCCCCCCACTTTCACTGATGGGAGCACGCCTTCTTGTGCCATCTGGTAGACCTTGCTGCGTCCCAGCTTGAGGTATTCGGCCATTTCCTCGACAGTGAGCCATTCCGTTTGAGGAGCCGATCGAGAAGCAGTCATCATGTCATCCTCCGCAGCCAGGACAGGCGCCCATTTCCTTTATTGAGTCATGGGTGCGGTCGCCTGCCCTGTTTGGGCAACGAATGGTTGGTATTATTTACCAAATACTAGTATGTGTTATTTACCAACAAGAGGGCATAAGCACTTTGAGGCGTTTGTCAAGGCGCAAGTGCATCGAATCGTCGGAGCTTTCCCTTGACAACCTGGACTGTGGATCGAACTCTAAATAGGATGAGTGCGTGGGTTGATGGGTTGGGGTCGGACGAGACAGACAAGGCCGGGAATGCGAGGGTACCATGAGCGACATCCATATCGAGGATCCAGGTGGCCGACTCATCAAGACCGAGGCCGCCGAGAGGGCGGGGCTCCAGTTTCCCGAACCCAATTTGGTGCTTCTCACCGGGGCTTACTGCCCCAAGGGTTGTGCCTTGATTCGAGAGGACGCGCCCAGGTTCGACGGGTTTGCTGGGATCACGCTGCACGCGACGTGGGAGGATCGGCAGGGGGATCTGGTGTTGAGCCCATTTCAGGGCGACAAGCGCAAGCTGGGCCCACAGTTTCCCGAAGGCGCCATGCTGGAACTTTCCTGTCCCTCTTGCGGGACACCGCTTTCAGTCATTGGCCCTTGTGAGTGCGGCGGGGAGTTCGTGGCCCTCTACACGGTCAAGACGCCGGATCCGGGATATCTTGTGGGACTCTGTCGGCGTTGGGGCTGTTTTCGCAGTTTTCTCGAGGAGGGGGGGCGGCTGGTCACCGAATACCGGGTCTTCGAGGATATGGACGATCGTTGATTGGCTCATTGTCGAGGTGGGGATCGCCTGGGGCATCATTGTGAACGGTTTCTCCCCTGGGATGCAGGGGGAACTGTGAACCCCTGTTCACGGAAAGCAGCGTTTTGGCGCCAAAGAAGTGTTTGGGGGCCTGTTTCAGAAAGATTGCCATGTGGCACGGTCCTTGTATAGAACCTTAGGGTGTCCGCAGCAGCGGGTAAAAAACAAGGACGTGGGAAAAACCTGGAGGTTTGTGATGAGACGCATTGGTTCTTTTTGGGCGGTCGCAATGGTTGCGAGCATGGGTGCCTGGTACGGCTGTTCGGACGATGACAATGGCGGGCAATGTCCGTCGGTCTATTGTGACGATTCGGGCTGCCATGCTTGCGATCCGGACACGTGTTATTGTTGGGACATTTCCAATTCCTCCTGCGACGAGGGTTGCGCAGACGGCGAATTTTGCACCTCCGAGGGAATCTGTGCCAAGCGCTGCAGCTACGACGGGGAATGCGGCGAAGGCGAACGCTGCCTGCCCGCAGGTTATTGCAGCCCCGAAGAGCAGCCCAACCTGGAATGCACCAGCGACGACGACTGCGGGGCCGGACGTATCTGCGAGGCCGACGGCAACGGAGGCATGGTCTGCCAGGCTGCCGAATGCCAGAGTGACGACGATTGCCAATCAGGGTATGTCTGCGCTGATTGTGGTCGCTGCGTGCCGGCGGAAAATCCTGTCTGCGGCGATACCAAGCGCTATTGCGACACCAACGACCAGTGCGGCACCGGGCGCGTCTGCAGCGAGTCGGGCAAGTGCGAGTACCAATGTGACCAGAACGGGGATTGCCCCTTTGGCCAGGTCTGCTCCACGGATCACGTTTGTGTGGACGACACCGACCCGAATCACGACGGAGCCTGTCTCTTCAGCAGCGATTGTGCAGACCAGCTCCAGTGTCAGGATCTCGGATGTCTCTGTGTGAACACGTACTGCCGCTCGCTGTGCAACGACACCTCGGATTGCGGTGACATGGAACTCTGCGACATGGGTGTCTGCCGGCCCAACTACCGGCCCGAGTAAGACACCGCCTGTAGAGAAAGAATCGTCTCGTCTGATCGCGGCCCTCCTGGGCCGCGCACCTTTTTTGGGGAGCATGAGCGCCTGCGCTCCAGATCCAGCCAAGACATCATTTCTCGATATTCGTCAGCGTTGTTTCTGCGAGAGCCAGCCAAGACGTTTTTCTGGGGATTGTGCCGCGCTTCGCTTTCGGCCAACCATCGTTGCGACAGGTGAGCCTCTCTGCAAAGAGGGATGGGTCAGGCAGGCGGGCCGTTTCCCCGGCGCAGTTCGGTGTCCCTGAGGAAATGATCTGATGTCGCAGGTTGGTCCAGCATGAAATGCAGGCCCCTGGATTCCTGCCTGGACATGGCGCTCAAGATGATCAAATGCGCGGTGAGCGCCAGGTTTCTCAGTTCGATGAGATCCGGCGTGACCTTGAAGTTCCAGTAATATTCCCGGATTTCTTCTCGAACCAGCTCGATGCGTCTTCTGGCTCGTTCCAGGCGCTTGGTGGTGCGCACGATGCCCACGTAGTTCCACATGAATCGTCGAATTTCATCCCAGTTGTGGGTCACCACCACGGCCTCGTCACTGTCGGCTGCGCCTTCGAATCCCCAGGTGGCCACGGCGGGAGGCACCACGGCTTCCATTTTTTCGGCCACCTGGGCCGCCCGCTTGGAGAAGACCAGGCCTTCGAGCAGTGAGTTGGATGCCAGCCTGCAGGCCCCGTGCAGGCCGGTGCAGGCCACTTCCCCCACGGCTAGGAGGTTGGCCACGTCGGTTCGGCCCCACAGATCGGTCTTGACGCCTCCGCAGGTGTAATGGGCGGCGGGCACCACGGGGATGGGTTCTTTGGTGATGTCGATGCCTAGAGACAGGCACTTGTCATGGATGTTGGGAAAACGCTGCCGGACGAAATCTGCGTCCAGGTGCGAGACGTCGAGATACACGCAGTCGTCGCCCCGGCGCTTGAGTTCTGCATCGATGGCCCGGGCCACGATGTCTCTGGGCGCCAGCTCGGCCATATCGTGGTACTCGGTCATGAACCGCTTTCCGTCCGCAGTCAGCAGTTTGCCCCCTTCTCCCCTGAGGGCTTCACTGATCAAAAAGGACCTGGCCTCGGGGTGATAGAGACAGGTGGGGTGGAACTGGATAAACTCCATGTTCGAAATGGTGGCCCCGATACGGTACGCCATGGCAATGCCGTCGGCAGAGGCCACGTCTGGGTTGGACGTGTAGAGATAGACTTTGCCCGCTCCGCCGGTGGCCAGGATCGTCACGCGCGAGACCACCGTATGGATCCTGCCGCTGCGCCGGTCCAGCACGAAGGCTCCGAAACATGCGTTGGGGCCCCCGTATTTGGCTGCGGTGAGCAGGTCGATGGCCATGCAGTCGTCCCACAATTCGATGTTGGGATGCGCCTTGGCCGCGTCCAGGAGCCGGGCCGCCACCTCTTTGCCGGTCAGGTCCTTGACGTGTGCGACCCGGCGTCTGCCATGGCCGCCCTCTCGACCCAGATCCAAGTCCCCTTGGCTGTTTCGATCGAAGGCCACGCCGAATCGTTGGGTCAAGTCCCGGACGCAGGCAGGGCCTTCGGTCACAGCGGTCTGGACTGCATCTTCGTGGCACAGGCCCGCCCCCACCCGGATCGTATCAGCGATGTGCTCTGCGAAGGTGTCTTGTCGGTCCAGGACAGAGGCAATACCACCCTGGGCATACCATGTGGCCGAGTCTTCAGGCCTTCGCTTGGTGAGCACCACGACCCGGCCCTGTTCGGCGGCATGGAGCGCGAAGTAGAGCCCGGCAATGCCTGATCCGATCACCAAGTAATCACAGGGATCGTCTTTGTTGGGTGTGCATCTCATGGTTTTGGTGATAGACCCGCCCATATTGGAAGGCAAGAGATTTGGCATGGTATCCTGGGGAAGACCAGTCGCAGGGCTGGCCCGCCTGATGGAGGGGGAGGCTCGCTGCGCGCATCTGTATTTCGTTGCTGCGAGGTCTGGGGCACGGGTTGCGATCCCCCTGTCGGGCTGCTACCTTGCCAGGGTGCCAGGCGAGGGTCCTGGCCGGGATGAGACGCTTCGTTGCGAACGAAGCGCTCGTGAGACGTTGCAGCCAGGGAGAAACGGCTGCGATCTTTGTCAACGGTGGTGGTGTGAGACAGCTCCTGGTGAACATAGAGACGGGTCTGCCGTTCTTCGATCGGTTCTTCGTTCCCTCCTATGCATTCATGCTCGTGGTGGCCTTTGCCGTGGCCTTCGTGCTTTCGCGACGCCAGGCCCTCGATATTGGTTTGGACAAAGTAAAGATTACCGACCTCGGGGTCTATTTGATTCTGTTTGCATTGGTGGGGGCCAGGCTCGCCCATGTCCTGTTCGACGGGATGCTCTCGGATTACGTCAACCTCTGTTTCCATCCCTCCCGGGTGGCCATCCCGGGGCTCGATCATCTGGTCTGCCACGCGAATGCAGACTGCCGTGCCGGCGGCGTTGGCGCCGTCTGCGACCTGGCCGGCGGTCACTGCCATCCGGCAAGGGACTGCCTGGCGGCATTTCGGTTCTGGCAGGGGGGGATGACCTACTACGGAGGTCTGCTCGCAGCCCTGGCCTTTGGCTCTTATTACGTGCGGCGACACAAAATGGCCTGGGGAAAAGTCCTGGATGTCTTCGGCCTCCTCCTGCCTCTGGGACTGGCTTTCGGCCGGGTCGGCTGCTTTCTCAACGGCTGTTGTTACGGTCGGGTGAGTCATCTGCCCTGGGCGGTGCGCTTTCCGCCGGGCAGTTTCGCCTCGTACGGCCAGTACCAGGCAGGACAACTTTCCTCGGCGGACGTGGCTTCTTTGCCCGTGCATCCCACTCAGGTCTATTCTGCCCTCTTCAACCTTGCCATCTTCTTCTGGGTCCTGTTCGTGGTGTCCCCGAAAAAGCGGTTTCATGGCCAGGTGATGGCGTCGTTTCTTCTCTGGTATTCGGTGGGTCGGTTCCTGGTGGAGATTTTTCGGGCCGATCCCCGCGGTGGGCTCTGGTTTTTGTCCACGTCGCAGGTCATCAGTGTCCTGGTGGGGGCGGTGGTGGGACTGTGGATGCTGCGCCGGCGCAGCCAGGGGGCCGACCAGCAGGGCTGTCAGGATGTCGCGCCCGACATGCGATGACCCTGGCGCGACGTGGAATGGGGCTTGCCATGGTGGCGATGATGTCAGACAAGACTCTGCAGTGAGACCTTTGGCCCTGCAGGAGGCCTCGACAAGGGAGGATGGGGATGTTTCCCGTCTTGTTTCGGTTCGAACTGTTCGGACATGTGATCCAGATTCCCGGATACGGGGTCATGGTGGCCACTGGATTCGTCTGCGCGGTGATCGTGGCCTTTCGCCTGGGCGTCAAGCAGGGTGTTCCTGCGGACGGGATGCTCGACCTCTGGTTCTGGATCGTGGTGGGCGCCCTGGTGGGTTCGCGTGGCTTGTATGTGGTGCTCAACTGGGAGCAGTTTTCAGGACGTCTCTGGGCGGTGCCGGCATTTTGGGAAGGGGGGCTCGTTTTTTATGGGGGGCTGATAGGCGCATTGGTTGGCGCCCTGGCTGTGGTTCGGGTAGACCACCTGCCGGGCTGGCGCACGGCAGACGTGGTGGCACCGGCAGTGGCCCTGGGGCACGCTTTCGGGCGCATGGGCTGTTTTGCCGCCGGCTGTTGTTTCGGCCAGCGCACTGCAGGGCATTGGGGCGCCAGGTTTTCAGGGTGGTCGGTGGCCTATCAGGAACTGGCTCGAACGGGCCGTCTCAATCCCCTCACCACCAAGACCACCGCCCCCCTCCATCCCACCCAGCTCTACGAGGCTTTCGGTGAAGCAGCGATATTTTTCCTCCTGCTGCAGGTCATGAAAAAAAAACGCTTCGACGGGATGGTCTTTGCAGGCTACCTGGCGGCCTATGCCGTCTTGCGGTTCACCACGGAGTTGTTTCGCGGAGACTCCACGCGAGGCTATCTCGTGGAAGTGCATTGGCCCTGGCTCAACCATTTTTTGGGCCTTCCTTCGTCGGCACATCCATTGCTTTCCACCTCCCAGGCCTTTTCTCTGGCCGCCATGGTCACTGCCGTTGGGTTGGGATATTTCCTGCAGCGAGCTGCTCGGAGTCCGGGCGCCGCCGCGCCTGGTTCGCCGAAGCCTTGACGTCTGTCCGCCCGGACGCCTCGGGGCGGCGACATGGGGTCTGCTGTCTGGGGTGTGGGCCAGAATCCGCCCGGGGCGCCTGACGGCATCTCCGGGTGACGATGCAACCTGGTGATGACACGATTGCCTGCTGTCTGGATTGTGGCTGACTATTTTGCGACGGGTGGTTGCCTGCCCCGGCGGTTGGGTGTAGGTGCGTTGTATGGGGGGCCATCCTTTTGAGATGTCGGTGGGATATCGGTTGTGATGACGTTCGCGTCAACGACCTGTATGCCGGCAAGCAGGTGGTGAAGAGGCCAACCGGAGCGCAGTTCTTGGGGACGACTTGTGGTTCTTGTATGAAGAACCTTGATTTTGAAAACGGAATGTGATTATACAAAGCGCACTTTAGCTCTCGCAAACAGTGCCTGGTCAGGACCTGATTTCGAGGCTAATGCAGGAGGACGAGAGAAGGGAATGGCACGCATCGAGAGCCATATCCGGACCGACGATCCGGGATTTATCGAGAATCAGCGGCATCATCTGGAGCTGCGCCGCAGGCTCCAGGAGGCGCAGCGGTCCGTGGAACAGGGTGGGGGCGCCGAGGCATGGAAACGCCTGTCGGCCAGGGGCAAGATGAAGCCGCGCCTTCGCATCAAAAAGCTGCTCGATCCCAAGAGCCCGTTTCTCGAACTCAGTCCGCTGGCCGGGCTGGATATGTACGATGGTGCCTGTCCTTCCGGGGGGGTGATCACCGGCATTGGTCTGGTGTCGGGGAGGCCTTGCATGATCGTGGCCAACGACCCCTCGGTGAAGGGCGGGGCCTATTTTCCGATCACCGTCAAGAAGCATCTTCGGGCCCAGGAAATCGCCGAGGAAAACCGCCTGCCCTGTCTCTATCTGGCGGATTCGGGCGGTGCCTTTCTGCCCATGCAGTCCGAGGTGTTTCCAGACAAGGATCATTTCGGGCGCATTTTTTACAATATGGCGCGCATGTCGGCCAAGGGGATTGCCCAGCTCGCCGCCGTGCTGGGGCTCTGCACGGCTGGTGGTGCCTATGTTCCGGCCATGGCAGACGAAGTGGTCATGGTGCAGGGGAACGGTTCAATCTTTCTGGGAGGTCCGCCCCTGGTCCGGGCCGCCACCGGGGAAGACGTCACGGCCGAAGAGCTGGGCGGAGCCGAGGTCCATTGCACCATTTCGGGGGTGGCCGACGACATGTGTCTGGATGAGGAGTCGGCCCTGGCGAGACTTCGTGAACTGGTTTCGCGGCTGGCGCGGCGCGAAGCTGCCAGGCCCCAGTCTCCCGTGAGAGAGCCCCTCTACGATCCCGAGGAGATCTTCGGCATCCTGCCCGCTGACCCCAGGCAACGATACGACGTGCACGAAGTGTTGGCCCGGATCCTGGACGGTTCGGACATCTCGGAGTTCAAGCCCCACTATGGCGAGACGCTGGTCTGCGGGTTCGCAGACATCATGGGATTTGCCGTGGGCCTGGTGGCCAACAACGGCCCCTTGACCGTCGAGGCAGCCCAGAAGGGCGCCCATTTCGTGCAGATGTCTGATCAACGGGGCATTCCGCTGGTGTTCTTCCAGGACATTACGGGCTTCATGGTGGGCCCAGAGCACGAACACCGGGGCATTGCCAAGGAAGGCGCCAAGATGGTGCGTGCCGTGGCCAACTGCTCGGTGCCCAAACTCACCCTGGTGATGGGTGGGTCACACGGGGCCGGCACCTATGCCATGGCGGGCAGGGCCTATGCGCCTCGGTTTCTCTGGACCTGGCCCTCGGCCAGGGTGTCTGTGATGAGCGGCGAGGCTGCGGCATCGGTCCTGGTCCAGGTGCGCAAGGCCAAGCTGGAAGCGCAGGGCCGGCAGGCCGGCGCCGGAGAGCTTGCCGCCCTGGAGAAGGAATTGCGAGACAGGTATGCATCCGAGAGTTCGGCGTTTTTTTCCACGGCGCGTCTGTGGGACGACGGGATCATCGATCCGGTGCAGACGCGCAACGTGTTGGGTCTTGCCCTTGGTCTGGTCTCGCTGGACCTGGAGCCGGGCGGGCGGTACGGTATCTTCCGGATGTAAATGATGGTGGTCGAGTGGTGATGTGAGAGGGTGCCATGGCGAAAGCACCACAATTGAAAGCATGGCAGAAGAGTTGGCCCGGGCTGCATCTCGAACGGCGCGACGCCGTGCTCTGGGTCTGGCTGGACAGGCCCGCGAAGCGCAACGCATTCGACGAGGCCATGATGCGTGGGCTCATCGACATTTTTTCCAGCCCCGACGAGGATATTCGCGCCATGGTGCTCACTGGGCGGGGACGGGTGTTTTGCGCGGGGGCGGATCTGTCCTGGATGTCCGCCCACCCGGACCGGGAGGGATCGAAACTGGTTGCCGGCCTTTTTGCCGCGGTGCGCCATTGCCCCAGGCCGGTGGTGGCCCGGATCAACGGGCCCGCCATTGGGGGTGGGGTGGGTCTGACCGCCTGTTGCGACCTGGCGGTGGCTCCCCAAGATGTCTTCTTTCAACTCGCCGAGGTCCGCGTCGGTATCGTGCCGGCGGTGATCTCTCCCTATGTCAACGAGAAAATCGGTCCAGGCCGCCTTCGGGAGTGGATCCTCACGGCCGAGCGGATCGAGGCGGCCAAGGCCCTCGATTGGGGGCTGCTGTCTCGGGTCGTTTCCCCGCAGGCCGATCACGGCGACCTGGACGCCGCGGTGGACAGTGTCCTAAAACTCCTGCTGGCCGGGTCTGCAGCCGCCCAGAGGGTGGGCAAGGAGATGGTGACCATCTACTCGGCCTTGTCGGATTCGAGCCTCACCGATCACCTCGTGGACATCATCACGGAATTGCGGGCGAGCAATGAGGCCCAGGCCCGGATGCAGGCGTTTTTGAGTAAGTCAGCCAATAGCAAGTCCTCCAACGAGGAGGACGGCTCATGAGCTGGCGTGTCCTGGTGGCGAACCGCGGTGAGATCGCAGTGCGGGTGATCCTGGCATGCAAGGAACTGGGCATGCACAGCCTGGCCATCTTTTCCGACGCCGACGAGGGGTCCCTGGCTGTCCGGCTCGCCGATGACGCCTTTCGGGTGGGGCCCACGCCGGCCAGGCTGAGCTACATGGACGCCGAGCGGATTGTGGCGTTGGCCCGGCAGGCCAAGGCGGATGCCATCCATCCGGGGTACGGATTTCTGGCCGAGAGTCCGAGGCTCGCGCGGCTTTGCCAGGACGCGGGCATTGCGTTCGTCGGGCCGTCTCTGGAAGTGCTGGAGGCCTCCGGCGACAAGATGGAGTCGAAGCGCCAGGCCATGGCCGCGGGCCTGCCGGTCCTGGATTGGCTGGATCCCCGGGAGATGGATGCAGGACGGCTCGAAGCAGCAGCCCGGCGCATGGGCTTGCCGCTGCTGGTGAAGGCGGCAGCCGGCGGAGGCGGAAGGGGACAGCGGGTGGTCACCGCCATCGAGGACCTGGCGCCGGCCTTGGCGCAGGTGCGCAGCGAGGCACGTCGAATCTGGAACGACGACCGGGTGTTTGTCGAAAAGATGGTCGCAGCAGGCAGGCACGTGGAAGTCCAGGTCCTGGCAGATGGCAAGGGAAGCGTGGTCCACCTGGGAACCAGGGACTGCTCGGTGCAGCGCAACCGGCAGAAATTCCTGGAAGAGGCCCCGGCCCAGGGCCTCGACAGCGCGTTGAGCGATCGGCTCGGCTGGGCCGCCGCGGAATTGGCCCGGACATTGGACTACCAGGGTGCCGGCACGGTGGAGTTTCTCGTGGACGGCGAGGGAGACTGGTGGTTCTTGGAGATGAATCCCAGAATCCAGGTGGAGCATACCGTCACCGAGGCCGTAACTGGTGTGGACCTGGTCAAGGCGCAACTGCGAATCGCCCGGGGGGAGAATCTCTGGCTCACGCAGGACCAGATTCATCTTCGGGGACATGCCATGCAGGCAAGACTCTATGCAGAGGTGCCCACCGAGGAGTTTTCTTCCAGCTCGGGGCGGCTTTTCCGGTTTCGTATTCCCGAGGGGCCCCACGTTCGGGTGGATGCAGGATACGAGACGGGAGACGAGGTGCCCGCCGCCTATGACCCGCTCCTGGCGAAGGTTACGGTCTGGGGAGAAGACCGGCAGGAGGCCATGGTGCGGATGGACGAAGCGCTCCGGCGCCTCGTGGTGCTCGGTGTGGAAACCAATGCCGGCTTGCTTGGCAACATTTTGAGGGATGCGGATTTTCGCGCCGGTCCCGTGTCCACCACCTATCTCGAGGAACACAGACAGCGGCTCGTGCAGGAAAGACTCCGACCAGAGGTGGTGGCGGCCTGGCTCGCGGGCGAATCCGAGGCAGGGACGGTCCAGCAGGTGCAGACCGAATGGGACAAGGCATCTCCCTGGGACATGTTGTCCGGGTGGCGGAACGGACCCAACGGCGTGGGGGGGATCAAGTTCGACCAGGCGCGCCTCAAGGTGGCCGGCAGGGTGGAGACCGTGGGCTACCGGCAGCTCGGTGACATGCTCTACGCCGTGGTCATCGGAGATCGCGCCACGCGGGTGGCCCTTACTGCCGTGGGTCCGGGCACCTTCCACGTGCGCACCAACGGGCGCGCCAGCCTGGTGCATCGTCACGAGGAGTCAGAGGCCGTTTGGGTTTGTTTTCGGGGCAGGACCTACCGTATCGAACGCCTGGCGGACAAAGAAAAGCGAACTGCCGGGGGCGCGGTTAGGTCCCGGATCCGGCGCGGCTTGGAGCCCGACGGACAGGCGCATCCTCCCGGGACTCTGGTGGCGCCGGCCTCGGCCCACGTGGTGGCAGTTCCGGTCAGCGAGGGACAGCTCGTCGAGCAGGGCCAGGTGGTGGCGGTCCTCGAGGCCATGAAGCTCGAGCTCCTCGTGCGTGCCGAGGTGCCGGGTCGGGTTCGCAAACTCCTGGCCAAGGTGGGCGAGCCGGTTCGCCGGGGCCAGGCAGTGGCCGAGTTGGCGCCACTGGCGAACTGACCTGCTTGGTTTGGAGACGATTTCTTTTTTCCTTGCGATCCAAAGGGGCCGGGGGCAACAATCGACAGCGCTTGGGGCGGATTGTCGTTCGGTGAGAAAAATTCGTCGAGGCATTGGTTGGCTTCCCGGACAGGGAACCGGCTTTTTGGGGACGATGTTTGCGAGGACATGGGGCCGGAGATGATGTCGGCCGGCCCGGTGTTTGAGGAGAGGAGCCATGAAAAACATGTGGGGCGTCGAAGTGCAGCGGCAGTTTCTCCAGACCATGAGAGGCATGTTTCAGGCCGGGTTTGGTGCGTTGGACGTGGTTTCGAAACAAGCGGGCCAATACGTAGCCGGGCTCTCCAGGGAAGGGTCGGAGTCCCAGAAGGCCATGGTGGACATGCTCGAGCAATGGCTGGCCACTATCCAGCGAGGCCAGGAGGAGTTCCGGCACCTGGTGGACGAGAGCTTCCAGCGGGCCGAGGAGTTCTTCGATTCGATGGGGGGATCGAAGGACCGGTGATGCCGCTGATTCCTGGCGGATGATTGCCGGGTCGTGGCGGTGGCTGGCGGACGGCTCGTCTGGTCACCTTGGGACGGGGAGGATATCGATGGAGCGTCGAGGGCCTGTCGAAGATGGGATCGCGGGGTGGTGGAAGCTTTGGATGGGCTCGCTGGAGGCATGGAGCAAGCCAGGCGAAGGAGATCCGCAGCGGCCCATGGACGCCTGGCAGAGCCTCATCGAGTCCTGGAACCGGGCCATGGCAGAGGCGATGGAACAGACTGCAACGGTTTCGGCACCCATGGCCGGGACCATGGCAGGACTGTTCGACGCCATGGAGCTTCTGGGAGAGTTCGGAAAGCTCTGGAGCGATGCCCTGGCCAGGGCAAAGACCGAGGGCCCTTCCGCCTGGGCGGCGTTCTTCGAGTCGGAGGGACTGGAGAGGGTTCGTTCCCTCTGGAGAGACAAGGTGGCCCAGGTGGCCAACCTTTGGGCTGCCCAGCCGTTTGGTTCCCAACGGCCGGTGGCCTGGCTCATGGTGCTGCTGCAGATGCAGGATGCAGCAGGCGGAACCATGGGCAAGTTGACCATGCCCTGGATCGACTCGCTTAATGAGCTGAGCGAGGCCTGGTCTGCAGCGTTGCGGGGAGACGGCGAGGCTTTTTCCCGGTTTTCCAAGCGATGGCAGGAGGTTTATGCCAAGACCTTTGGTCGCATGCTCCGGGCGCCTGCAATGGGGTTCGCCAGGGAGTATACCCAGCGGCTTGCTCGCAGTATGGACGCCTACGTGGCATACCTGGCCGATCTCCAGGAGTTCGTCGGGGTGATCGAGCAGGTGGGTTCGGACGCGGCAAGACGCTGGGCCGCCGCCGTGGCCTCGTTGGGGGGTGGTGAGGGCATGGCCACCCACAAGGAAATCTACCGGGCCTGGATCGATGTGTTCGAGACGACCTACAAAGACCTTTTCTCCACGGAGGAATACGCCAGGTTGCAGGGCAGGGTGGTGACATCGGCCATGCGTTACAAGCAGCGCCTCGACAGGACCATCGAAGACCTGCTCCAGTGGGTGCCTGTTCCCACCGATTCGGAGATGGCCGAACTCTACGAGAGTTTCCACGAACTCAAGCGCCAGGTTCGCGTCCTGGAACGCCGTGTCGAAGAGCTTTCCGAAAACCTGGCCGAGCGGGGCAAAGAGGGGGAGTGAGCCATGCGTCCGAAAACCATCGACGAGGCGGTGGAAGCCTTCTTTTTGGACCTGATGGACCATGGCCGAAAAATGTTTCAGGGCGCAGACATCCTGCTGTCCCTTTCCGAACCTGCCGTGGATGCGACGCCCAAGAGGCTCCTCTACAAAGAGGGCAAGATGAGGCTGTATCACTACGAGCCCCTCGTGGAAAAGCCTCATGTCGTGCCCATCCTCATCACCTATGCCCTGGTAAACCGGCAATACATGATGGACCTACAGTCCGACCGGAGTCTCATCCGCAACTTGCTGCAGATGGGCATGGACGTCTACATCATTGATTGGGGCTATCCAGGCAAGATGGATCGCTTCTTGACCATGGAGGACTACATCGAAGGCTCCATGGATCGGGCGGTGGACCTGGTGCGCCGTGACAGCGGCCGGGATCGGATCACCCTGCTCGGTGTCTGCCAGGGGGGAACGTTTTCGGTGATCTACACGGCCCTGCACCAGGACAAGATCGACAACCTCGTCTGCATGGTCACGCCCGTTGATTTTCACGTAGACGACGGCCTGCTCAACATCTGGGCCAGGGGAATGGACGTGGACGCGGTGGTCGATGCCCTGGGACTGGTGCCGGGAGATTTTCTCAACCTGGGCTTTTTGATGCTCAAGCCGTTCCAGCTCATGCTCGACAAGTACGTGGGGCTCGCCGAGAACCTGGACGACAAGGACCTGGTGGAAAACTTTCTGCGCATGGAAAAGTGGATCTTCGACAGTCCGGACCAGGCGGGCGAGACGTTTCGACGATTCGTCAAGGATCTCTATCAGGAAAACAAGCTCGTGGAGGGACGGCTGGAGATCGGCGGCCGCCTGGTGGACCTGGGAAACATCACCTGTCCGGTGCTCAACATCTTCGGAGAGAAGGACCACCTCGTGCCGCCTTCCTCGAGTCGGCCACTCACCGACCTGGTGGGCTCACAGGATACCGCCACCATGAGTTTTCCCGTGGGCCACATCGGCATCTACGTCTCGTCGCGGTCCCAGCGTGAGATTGCGCCCAACCTCGTTGCCTGGCTCAAGGACCATTTTCCGCCCGAATCGCCGTAATGGAATATGAGGGGGGTGGTTCGGCTGGTCCGTCGCGGCATCCGGGGGCGCCCGGCGCCTCCATCCGGGAAATCCAAAGCGAAACTTTGCCGCTCAGCTCTATTGACTTGCAGGCCCAATCCCAGCAAAATTCCAGGTTGTGCCACAGGATCTCAAAGCCTTTCTCGATCGTCATGTCACCACCTGGCAGGACCTCCACCATGTCCTGGACCAGCTTCGCGAGAGACGTTTCGCATCCGGCCCCACCGACGCCGTGGTTCCCGGCGATATGGGAAACATTGCCCTGGTGGGACTGGATTTCGGGCCGGATTCGACCTTTGCCGAGTTGACGAAGATCACTGCGGTGATCCGTCGCAGGGCCGCAGAGCAGGGCGGTTCGGTCCGGTTCCACTGGATGGCGGGAAGTCTGGATATCGCCGAAGACCTCCTGTACGAAGAGGGCGATGAGACCTTTCTCATGCCGGCGATGCGGGGATACGAGTCCTGGGGCGATCCCTACTTCCACCTGTTTGCCACATCCCTGGACCGGGACCATCGGGCCTACCGCCAGCTCCCCGGGATCATCTGGGAGCAGGCGGTGAGTCATGCGACCCGGCTGGCTCGATACTTCGAGAGGCAAGGGGTGGACCTGGTGGTGGCAGCGGGGCTTGCAGCGGTTCCGGGAAACGTTTCGGCCACCCTGGGCCTCGTGTTGGCCAGCGAGTTTCTCGACCTGACGGTGATCAATCTGTCCGAGCATTATTTTTGGGAAGGACATTTTGCGCCGCCGGGGCTCTGCGGCCAGGAACATTGGCTCATCAACCGCCACCTTTCGGAGGTGACGAGTCTGCTCGATCTCCTGTATCCCTGGGCCGGGCCTCGTTGGTTTCACATCTGTGCCTCGCCCGACCAGGCGGAGTCGTTGATTCACAGGCGGGGGGTCAATCCCGCCACCGTGACCTGGCAGCCGCCCTGCGTGGACCCTTCGGTGTTTCGGCCACGTTCCCTGGCGGAGCGACGGGTGATTCATGGAAAGCTGGATGCGTTCTTCGATCCGGCCGGTCAGAGTCCCGTGACCGAAGACATCCATGCCTACTACCCGTCACGGAGGTCTCGGCCCAAGCCGGTGATTCTGGGCTCCAGGGCCGGACTGGACGCCCGGTTCACCCCTGAGACCATCGTCTTGTTGCAGCCCACCAGGATCGCTCCCGAGCGGGGCATCGAGTGGGACCTGGCCTTCGTGGAGGCCATGGTACGTCACGAGACATTTGCAAAGAGCGTCCCCGGCAATCTGGTGCTCTTTGTTTCCGGCCCGGTGCTGTCGGGCTGTGAAACCTATGCCGAGGATGTCTGCGAGGCGGCCACTGCGCTCATGGACCGGCTGCCCGCAGACTTGGCGGACCGGGTGCGCGTGGCCTTCTCTTTTGGTGAACTGGTCTTCGACGAAACCACCGGTCCGGGAGATGTTGCTCCCACTGTTTCGGAGGTCTACGGCATCTCTGACATGGTCCTCGTCCCCAGCCGCTACGAGGGGCGATGCCTGCCGGCGGCAGAGGCTGCGGCCACGGGCCTGCCCATCGTGATCAACGAGTTCGACCCCAAGGGACTGTACCAGGCCATCGTGGAGGGGATCGTCCCGGATCGTCGATCGGCCTGGAATCTCCTGGACACAGGAACAGACGACGATCTCGCATCGGCTCGGAGAGACAAAATCCAGGATGCCCTGACCGGGACGGATGAGTCCGGCCGGGAAGAAGCTGGGTCAGACAGTCTTCTGGTGATCGATATCGCCGCCGTTGGCGTCGGAGAGGCTGCCATCCAGGCTCTTTCAATTGTTTCCGACTTGGAAGAACGCCGCAGGGTCGAGCGGCACAATATGCGCCTGGCCCGACAGCGCCTGTCCACCGACGTTCTGGCAGCCATCTGGAGCGAGTTCCTGGATCGAATCGACCGTTCGGCGGGGCGCTTGGGGCCGGCGGGCCGGCGGGCCGAGGCCGCCCTGGAAGCGCTCGTGGGGCGACAGACATCTCAGGCCCTCAGGAAGGTGGCGGCCGTGGGGCGACGTCGATACCTCCCCGGCATGTTCCCGCTGGGGTATTTGTACACGGTGCGAGGTCTCGTAGAGCCCACGGGCTACCACTTCGAGGAGATGCAGACGGCAACCAGGCTGTTCCACCATGCGCGGTTCCTGGCAGACCGGATGACCAGCAGGACGGCGGCACTCGAACTCTTCGCCATGGGAGAATGGCTCGTCATGCTCCCAGGGAATCCATTGGAGACGCCCAGCGATCACAGCCTGGCCTATCGGCACCGCCGCAGCGTCGGCCGCCGCAGCGACGGCCTCACCGAGCAGCAGCTCGTCGGCCTGCTGGCCGAGGCGGCCGATGATCTCGATCCTGGATTGGCGCAGGTCCTGGCCGCAGAGAAACGCGCATGCTGGCAGGGCTCTCTTCGGCTCCTTTCAGAAGTTTTGCCCAGGGTTCGCGGATGGGTCAAGCTGGTTCGCGTGCTCGCGGGACTCGAACCAGAGGACCCCATGACAGGCGGGGCGGGGCGGGAGGCCGAGGCACTGCTCGCCAGCATGGAACGCCCGCTCGGGGTGGACGATACGGGTCTGTTTCTCCAGGAGGTGGTGTATCGGCCGAGGAAGCTCGTGCATATTTGCAGCGAAGTCCGGTTCCTTCCTTTCGAACTGGAGATCCTGGGACGCCGCCTGTTGGCCCATTGGCGATCTCTGGCGGCTCGTGCCGAGGCGGACTACGAAGTCGTCTTCGTGGCCAGAAACAACCTGGTGGGGACGGAGGCCAGGGTTTCGGACATCGAAGAAATCCTGGAGACGGACACCTTCTCGGAGTTGGCCGAAGCCAGGAGACAGGGGCATTTTCGCATCCTGGGCACCGACGGACGCTCTCTTGGGTGCAACCTTGCCGACCTGTCGGAATCCTGCACCGGCCTGTTGACCGACCCTTCTGTCGTGGTGACGGCCTCTGGGCCCCATCATTTGATCAGTCTGGATCTTCTCGACAGGCCCTCCTTTCGTTTCGGCAGGGTGCAGGGACAGCTTGCAGCCCAGATGATTGGCGTCAAGCCTTCCGATGCGTTCTGTGTCTTCGTTCCTCCCGCGGTGCGGGTGGTGGTGGGGCACCCCTTCGTGGTGCAAGATGCCGTGACTCTGAGTCGCCAGGTCCGCTCGCCTGCGTTCAAGGCCTTGGTGCGGCTCGATGGAATGGATGCCACGCTGCGATCCCTGGCAGCCCACGCGGACCGGACCGGGTCCAGGGTCGATGACTACCTGGAGATGCGGGCTCGTGGATCCTCTGATTCCGAGGCCTTGTCCATCCGTCCGTTGTGCGGTCTCCACCAAGACGGCGTTCCCTATCATGGGACCTCGTTGCGGATTGCGACGTCGCGCATGGCCGGCCGGCTTCGCTTCGTGCTCTTGACCAGTCGGACGCCCCAGGACACAGTCGAGGACATGGCCAGGCGGTTCGAGAGCGAAACAGGACGTCCGGTGATCGCCGCTTGGAACGGTGGCTACGTGCTCAACGAGCAGGTCGTGGCCCGGCTGGGCCTGAGGCGCGAGTGCGTGGGAACGCCGCTGGGGCTGGTGGTCCGGGAAGGACGGGTACTCTGTCCACCCTTGTTCAACCGCCCGGTCCTGGCGGCGGGGCGGGACGGCAGAGTCCAAATAGATCGGCTCTCGATGAACTTTGGTGGGGCCTTGCGCATCGCCAATCCCAGGGCGCCGGCGATCCGTTGGCGTAAGTCCGCGGTCAATCCCAGTCAGGTCCCCCGAGACGATGTGGCGGTCTACACCTTGGCCTGGCACAAAGAGACGATACCCATCAAAGACCGTGTCATTTTGGTCCTGGCCGGGCGCTTTGTCACCAAGGTGGTCAGTTGCGAAGAAGTCGATGAAGACGAGGTTTCCGTCCATCCCGTGGGGCTGCACGTGAGCATTCCGGTGGATCGCTACTACGACGAGTTGCGTGACTATTATTTCGAAGGAATGCTCGTGGAGTACGACTTTGCCTGGACAGGACGATGGCGCCAGATCTCCGATGCAGTGGAGGCTGGCCCCTTGTTGTTGCGGTCTGGGAGGATCGCCGTGGACCTGGATGCCGAGTACTGGCCGTCGGATCGTTCCATTTCGACCCAGGCCGGCAGGCTGCACGACGAAGACTTGAGGGGACCCAAGCTGGGAGTGGGTCTGACCAAACACGGGGACGTGGTCGCCTTGGCGGTGAACGGACGGTTGAGGGACAGTTTTGGGGCCACGTATCACGAGTTGGCCCAACTGCTCAAAGACGAAGGGGTGACCACTGCCATGGGATTCGATCCCGGCGGCTCGGTGACCCTGGTGGCCAACGGGACGGTAAAAAATGTCCCAGCCTTCAATCCCAATCACCGCCGTAGCCCCTTCACCGCGCGGCCCAGGCCGAGACCCGTGCCCAATGCGTTCGCCTGCATCGTAGAAAAGGAGTAGTCCATGCCGTTTTGTCCTCACTGTCGCGCCGAGTATCGAGAGGGGTTTACGCGCTGTTCCACCTGTGGCCTGGATTTGGTAGACAGCCTCGAAGATGTTCCCGAACCCATCACCGAAGACAATGCGGCAGAGTACCTGAGAGACAAGCAGCTCTCGGTCATCGTCCGAGGGGATCTCGAATCCTGCAGGGAGGTCTGCAATGCCTTGCTCCAGGAACAGGTCCCAGCCATCGTCGCACCCTATGACGAGAACGTGCCGGCTGCGAGATTGGCCATGCTGCTCGAGGTGCTCGTGGCAGAAGACGACCTGGAGCGTGCGGTGACGCTGCTCCAGGCCGACTGGCACGACATGCTGGAACGCGATGGTCTCCAGTGGCTCGGGCTTGGGGCCCCGGAAGAGCAAGAGGAGCCAGAGGGTCCCTTGGCCTGTCCTGCCTGTGGGTCCACTGCGCCCCTGGTGGACGGCTGCTGCCCGGACTGTGGTCTCTATCTGGGCGGCGAAGACGATGTGGAGGATGGCTCCGAGGAAGCCGGGACCGGCGATGGCTCCGGGAGCGGGGAGGCCGAGGATTCTGACGGAGACTGAGTGACGAAACTGTCTCGCCGCATCCACAAAACGATGCCTCCCGTTGCTGCAGCAGCCAGGAGGATCCCCGCCTGGGACCATTGACTGAAAAGCATCTTCCCGATGCCCAGTCCGAGCCCATAGACCACGGCGACTCCAGCCAGGACATCCACCAGGATGCCCCGATTCAAGATTCCTGGTCGTCCCTTGGCGACCGGGCCCCAGAGCCCTCCAGGTCGGACCCTGTCGTAGAATGCTTCGAGATGTCTGGTGACCTTTCTTCCCGTGGCAAGACTCACCAGGACCGTGGTAAAAAGGCCCAGCCCGAAGACCGCAGCCAGCCTGAATTCGTAGGCCAGGCCCAGGGCGGACAGCAGCGCCCCGGCAACCAGGGACAAAAGCATGGCGGCGAGTTCTGCCTGGGCGGTGACCCGCCACCAGAACCAACGCAGGATCAGGGCGGGACCCAGGCCGGCACCCATGGAGTAGAGCAGGGTCCAGGCACCCTTGATGCTGTCGATGGACCGGCTCACGAGCAAGGCGGCCAGGGCAAGTCCCACCGAAGAGATCCGCGCCGCTCTGATGAGACTGCGCTCGTCTGCGTCCTTGTGCCAAAAGCGCTGGTAGATGTCGGTCACCAGGTATGATGCTCCCCAGTTGAGATGCGTGTCGATGGTAGACATGTAGGCAGCGAGCAGCGAGGCCACCAGCAGGCCCTTCAGGCCCGTGGGGAGCACGCGCATGATGAGCAATGGATAGGCTGCCTTGTGGTCGGTGAGATTGGGGAGCAACACAAGGGATGCCAATGCCACCAGGATCCATGGCCAGACCCGCAACACGTAGTGGCAGAGGACGAAGAGAATGGAGCCGCCCACGGCATGGCGTTCGTTTTTCGCCGCGGAGAGGCGTTGCATCGTGTAGCCGCCGGCATCGGCGTTGTGTGTGGCCAGCCAGCCGATGGACAACAGGATCAAAAACTTTGAGCTGTCCAGGGCGGATTGGGGCGGGAGCACGGACAATTTGTGGAGAGACTCGGCCTTGGCTGCCACTGCCGACAGCCCGCCTGCGGCATGCACGGCATAGCCGGCAAACAAGAATGCCCCCACCATGGCCACGGCGAACTGGAAGACATCGGAGACCACCACGCCCCAGAGTCCCGAGGCCGTGGTGTAGACGATGGCCACCAGGGCACAGAGGCCCAGGGCCAGGTCTTTGTCCATGTCGAGAGTGGCCGAAAAGATGGTCCCCATGGCCTGAGTTACCCAGCCCATGATAAACAGGTTGAACCCCAGTCCCATCACCGCCGCTTTGACGGCGCGCAGGACAGCGGCACTGCGCCCCTGGTAGCGCCGTTCGATGAATTCGGCATCCGTGGTCACCTCGGCGCGACGCCAGAGACGACTGAACAGAAAGATGGCAAGGACATGGGACAGCGCCCATATCCACCAGATCCAGTTGCCCCAGATTCCCTGGGTCCGCACGATTTCTGTGACCGCCAGCGGTGTGTCCGCGGCAAAGGAGGTGGCCACCAGCGACAGTCCCAGCACATACCAGGTCAGCCGCCTCCCACTCAGGAAATATTCTTCACTGCTGGAAGCCGCCTTGCGCGCCAGGACCATACCGAAGACCAGCACCGCCAGACCGTATGCCGCAATGATGCTCCAATCCCAAAACGTCATGGACGGTCAGACTCCCTGGTTCGGTGCGTGGTCCTGACTCTTTCCTGTGGCATGCCGTCGCCCTTTTTCGGCTCACAGCCCGGCCATGGTCACCACGGCCCAGAAGACCAGGACGGCGAGGGCCGTCAGCCCCACTCCGATCAAGGTCCTGCCCACCCAGTCCGGCCTGTCGTCAGAGCCCGGGATCTGGTCAGGTGGGGGTGGAGGCCAGGCTGCCCGGGTTGGGGGGGTAGGGTTTGGAGGCGGTGGCATGTCTGGAGATGCAGACTGGGGCGATGCAGGTTCCGGCTGCCGCGCAGGTCCTGGATAGCGTGCCGGCCTTTGTTGGTGGGCAGAGCCAGGATAGGCAGGAAGTCCCGGCTGCTGAGCAGGCCCAGGGTAGGCAGCAGGCCCAGGGTAGGCAGCAGGCCCAGGGTAGGCAGCAGGTTCTGGCTGCGGCGCATGGGCCGCAGTCCTGGCCATGCCCCCTTGAGTCGCCATGGCAGGCGGAGGCAGATTCTGCGGATTCCTCTGGGCCGAGGCCATGACCAGTCCTTCTGGAGGACCAGGCGGGAGTGGCTGTTGGATTCCTCGCTCTGATCCAGTGGGTGAGGGCAGACCCCGGCGCCCAAGGCCACGGCGCAGGTGCAGGGACGTGGCTTCCACGCCGATGAGGCCTCGATGCCCCGAGGATCGCACCCGGTTCGAACCGTGATCTCGTTGGAGACCGCCCGAGCGCGAACTGGGAGAGGCGTAGTCCTGGGTGTCGGACCATGTGGATGGATCGGGGCCCAACAGGTCCGAGAGAAAGCCCGCCAGTTTCCTGGCCGAGTAGAAGAGTTGGTTTTCGTTGATGATGCGTTCTAAGCCTCCAAGGATTTCCCCAGCCGATCGAGGGCGCATCTCCGGGTCGGCAGCCAGGGTCTGGGCGATGATGGTGTCGAGTTCCGGCGGACAGGTGGGGCGGACCAGGGTCAAGGGCTTGATGGGCTGACCGAAATGCGTCGCAGCCTCCGCCAGGTTCTTGATCGTGGGCAGGGGCCTTTGCCCCGCCAGCATTTCGTAGGTGCAGACCGCGGCAGAGTATAAGTCGGTGCGATGATCGAGGGGTTCTCCCTGGGCTTGCTCTGGTGACATGTAGGCGAGCTTGCCCCGGACATTGAGAAAGCCCGACGAGTTGGACGCGGATCGGGCAATCCCGAAATCGGTGATCTTCACTTCGCCTGCAGCAGACAAAAGGATGTTGGTGGGTGAGATGTCTCGGTGCACAATCCCCAGGGGACGGCCGTTTTCGTCGCTTCGGTTGTGAGCATAGTCCAAGGCCTTGAAGAGTTCCTTGGCGATGAACAAAGCTGCTGGGATGGGCAGCAGTTCGCTGCGTTTTCTCAACAGCCGCGTGAGGCGGTAGAGGTCTGTGCCCCGGACGTATTCGAGCACGATGAAATAGTCGTTGTCCGAGACCACGAGATCGATGATGTGGACGATATTTGCGTGTTCCAGAGCGGAATGGATGTGGGCTTCGCGGAAGAACAGGTCCACCAGTTCTGGATCGCCTGCGAGTTCAGGGAGGAGCTGTTTGAGCACCACGGGCTTTTCGAAGCCTCCGATGCCCTTCTTGACGCCGCGATAGATACGACCCATGCCGCCGCCTGCGATCCGTTCCTGGATCACGTAGCGATCGGCCGTGGCGTCTGTTTCTACGATCTGCGACATGCGCGCTCCGTCACCTGGGCTGCGGCCCTCGTCTCGCGGCCAGCTCCTCGGCGAGTTCATCTTCTGCGGCCAGCCTCTTGGCCCGCCTCGTCTGCTTCCACTTTTCTTTGTGGCGTTCCACCACTTCCAGCTCTTTTCGAGCCTCTGCCAATGCCGCGCGGGCGGCTTCTTCCTGGTCCTGCGCTCGTGTCAGCAGGCGCTGTGCCTCTCCAAGGGCCGCCCTGGCCTTGGCCAGTCTGTTGTCGAGCAAGCCCCGGCGAGCCGGAAAAGACTCCAGGAAGCCGGCCGCCACCGCCTTCTGTGATGCGGCGCTGCGAAACTTCTCTTCCAACTCCTGGATGGATCGTTGAACCGCCTGCACCCCTTTCCGAGCGGCCTCGACTCCCATGCGCGCTCTGTTCGTAGCCTCCAGCGCCGAAGAGAACGACTCCTGCGCCCTGTCGAGTTCCTCGCTGCGCATCTCGATGAGCGCATCGAGGGGATAGCGCGTCGGTTTCATGGATGCTCCATGAATCGATGGAGGCGCACCCTGGCCACACCGAGCCTGCCTGCCGTGGCCAAGATCGTCTGCACCACCTCCTGGGACACCGAGTAAGAGACGTTGAGCGTCATTGTCCATCTGCTCGGATCGCGACGCTGGAGTGCTTGCTCGAAAGCCTGCTCCAATCGCGTCTTGTCCAGCCTGGGACAACCGACATCTCCCGCCCCGGCCCAGCGCATGGGAATGCGGCCCTTGGCCAGGGCGCCTGCGGCCCGGCCATCCACCCAGACACCGTCGGCTCGGGCAAACACCACGATCCAGGCTTTTTGGGGCCGGGCCAGCGCGTCCACCTCCGCCCCGGACCTGTCCGTCGGACAGCCATGCGCCCCTTGCTTCCTTGCCTGCGGCATGGATCGCCCAGCCGCCCTCGATGCACAGCCAGATATCGCCATCGAGGCAGCCAGCAGGACCGAGGCAGCCAGCAGGACCGAGGCATTCAACAAGAGCGAGGCAGACAGCAGGACCGAAGCAGACCGGCCCCTCGACGACCGGGCTAACGGAGCCGACAGGACCAACGGAGCCGACAGGACCAACGGAGCCGACAGGACCA
>CAZIJS010000008.1:36504-47512 GCA_964539505.1 uncultured Myxococcales bacterium | reverse complement strand
CCTGCAGCGCCGGTTCCTGGGGCAGTTGCAACGGTGAGGTCACGCCTGGTTCGGAGCTGTGCGATATGCAGGACAATGACTGCGATGGCACCACCGACGAGGACTTCGATCTGAATACGGATCTGAACAACTGCGGCGGCTGTGGCAACAGTTGCTGGAACAACGTCCCGGCCAATGCATTCCCCGATGCCTGCAACGCGGGCACCTGTCATTTTTCCTGCCTGGGTGGGTACAATGACATCGACGGGGACCTGAACAGCTCCAGTGTGAATGGCTGCGAGTATGCCTGCCCCGTCAATCCTCCCGGTAATGAATACTGCGATGGTCAGGACAACGATTGTGACGCCCTGACCGACGAGAGCCTGACGCCCCCCTCTGGGTACTGCAATCAGGGCATCGACGGGCCTTCCCCGCCAAATCCGGGAACGGCGGGCAACAATCCCTGCCACGGGGTCACGGCTGTCTGTGAGGACCCGGACGGTGCCGGTCCCCTCCAGCATGGCTGGTATTGCCAGTATCCTTCTTCGGTGGAGACCGACCCCAACAATCCGAACGTGCTGCTGGGCTACGAGTTGCTCTGCGATGGAGCGGATGGAGACTGTGATGGCTCTGCAGACGATGGCTTCGGACTCGGGTCCGAATGCGACAACAGCCAGCTTGGATCCTGCCGGGTCACGGGGACCGTGGTCTGCGATTCGTCCGATCCCACGCAAACAGCCTGTGACCTGCCCGATCCCTCTACCTGGCCCAGCGCCGAGAATGAGGTCTGTGACGGAGCGGACAACGACTGCGACGGGTTGACCGATGAAAACGCCTGGGACAACGATCCCACCAAAGACGCGAGCGGTGTCCAGGGTTACGTTGTCGACAACCTGGTGGCGATCACGGTGGGTGGCAACACGGTCTGGGTCTATACTTTCGAGGCCTCCAGGCCATCAGCCACGGATTCGGATGCCGGCAATGGGACGGCCACGAGGGCCTGCAGCAAGACCGATGTCTTGCCCTGGTCCTACGTGACCTACAAGCAGGCAGCCCAGGCCTGTGCCAGGGCCGGGATGAGACTGTGCCATGCAGACGAGTGGTTCGAGGCATGCAACGGGACTCCCGGCGCCTCGGTCTATCCGTATGGGGATGCGTATCAGCCCACCTACTGCAACGGCAAGGACCAGGACCCCGCCACGGACCAGGTGGAACCCACTGGGACACAGCTTGCCTGTTCGTCTGTCGGTTACGGCATCGAGGATCTCAGCGGAAACCTGAGGGAATGGACCGACGACCTCGTTGGCCAGACATCTTCGGGCGAGGATGTCTACCGGGTTCGTGGCGGCAGCTTCATCGACAACGCCACTGGGTTGCGTTGCGATTTCGACACCAGCGCCTATCCGGAGAGCGCATTGGCGGCACACGTGGGATTTCGCTGTTGCACGACCTGTGGCAACGGCGTGGTGGATCCAGGAGAAACCTGTGACCCGGCTCCACCGGCCAGCGATGCGAACTGCAATCCCCTGTTCTGTGGGCCGGACACCTGCGGGGACGGCACCCTGGATCCTGGCGAGGAATGCGACGACGGCAACCTGCTGCCCTTGGATGGCTGCTCGCCCCAATGTCGAAACGAGTAGCGAGTAGTTTGCCGATTCTTGCAGATCTTTTCCTGATCGTGTTCAATGTGGGGGCTGGCAGTCCGGATGGCCGGGCGGCCGAACAACTGACGTTCGTTGGACGTGGCGCATCGGATTGAATTGGGGAAAGACCATGCACAGAGACGTATTTTTCAGGTGGGTCTTCGCTGTCGCCGTCTTGGTTCCTTGGAGTTGGACCGGGGCGGCCTGTGGCGGTCGGAGCAAGGACCGGTCCGCGGGAGACTGTTACGCACAGGGAACCTGCGAATGTTCCCGGCAGGACCAATGTCCCGAGGGGCAGCATTGTATCAATGGACATTGCGGCGTCTTTCAAGATGCCGAGGTGCCACTGAAGGATTTTGGTGAACCCTGCCTCGAGGACCAAGAATGCAAGTCGGACCACTGTCTTCCAGACGGTCCGGGCAATGGCGGTGTGTGCACCCAAACCTGCTCGGCGGGCTCTTGTCCCGATGGGTGGATCTGCAAAAGTGGAGAGAGCGGCCCGCTCTGTGTCCAGGAAATTCCCGACAGGCTCTGTCTGGACTGTTCGGTGGATGCTCATTGCAATGCGTATGGAGACCTCTGCGAATCACTCCAGGGCAACACCTACTGTACCCGGGATTGCACGTTTCAGTCCTGTCCAGATGGCTACCAATGTCAGGACGTGGCTCGGGGTGACAAGACTTTGAGGCAATGCCTGCCTGTGGGCGGAACCTGCGATTGTACCGCAGCCACTATCGGAATTACCAGGCTCTGTCAGACCAGCAATGAGTTTGGGACCTGTTATGGACATCAAACCTGCCAGGAGGGAGATGCCTGGTCGGACTGTGACGCGCCCTCGCCTCAACTGGAGGTTTGCGATGGAACCGACAATGACTGTGACGGTCTGACCGACGACCAGGATCCAAGCGTGGATGTTTCACTGCTTCCCCAGGACCCACCCTATCCTGCCTGTCGCATCGGATCGGAAGGCGGAAATTGTCTGGGGCAATGGGCCTGCACGGACCAGGGGGGGCAGTTTGGCTGGGAATGCACGGCGGCACGTCCTGAGCTCGAAACTTGCAACGGACGTGACGACGACTGTAACGGCTTGATCGATGATCCCTTCGTAGACGATCAGGGTCGGTACGTGGACCTGCATGATTGCGGGTGGTGCGGCCGGGACTGCACCGAACTGCTGGGCCATCTGGTCACCGATGCCTCGGGCGAGGTGCCCGAGGATGCGGCGACCTGCGAGGTGCGGGAGGGTGCTCCCATTTGTGTGCCGCGGCGCTGCGAACCCGGCTTCTATCCCTATCCGGAGGATGCACCGGTGGCTTGTGTCGAGCTCGTCTCACCCCAATGCAGGCCTTGTGTGAGTGACGCAGACTGTGTCGTTTCCACGGACCACTGCATCTTCCTTGACAACGACCTCGACAGCTTCTGTCTTCAAAGTTGCAGTCCGGATTCCTACTACGATGGATGTCACGGGGCTGTGGGCCAACAGGACTGTTGCCCCGACGGGACGCTCTGCCGCCAGGTGGGCACCGACCTTCTCTGCATGCCGGAGGGGGAATCTTGCCGATGCAATGCCGACAGGGTCGGCATGGACCGGCAATGTACCCTGGAAGGAGAGCAGGCTCTTTGCCAGGGCAAACAGACCTGTGAGCAGACATCCGAGGGCGCCTTTTCTTGGTCTGATTGTGAGCCTGCCGAGATCACCTCCGAGGTCTGTGACGGCAGGGACAACAACTGCAACGGTCAGGTGGACGAGGATTTTCGCAACAGCGCCGGCCAGTATGATACCGATGAACATTGCGGCCGCTGCAACAACAACTGCCTCGCGAAATGGAACCAGGACATCCAACATGCCGTGGGCGGATGCGTTTTCGACCCACCGGCCAATCATCATTGTGCCATCGTCCAATGCACCTCCGAGGCGATTCCCGGCGGGGCTTTGTGCCAGCGGGATGCAGACTGTCCGGCGGGTTGGTCTTGCCACGACTCGTTTGGGGAATGCGTCCGGTCCTGTGACGGTCCGGCGAACTGCGATCCGGGCCAACAATGCCGGGACGGTTGGTGTGGCACGCCTTGCAGCGGCGACAGCGACTGCAGGGGGCTCTATGGGACCGAATCCGCCTGCCTGGACGGTCTGTGTCGCATCGACTACCAGTTCGCCAATGCAGACGAGTTGTCCAGCAATGGCTGTGAATGCCCACAGCCTGTTGCCGTCACCCAGGATGCGCCCGATATCTACGATGTCTACCCAGAGCCTGGTTGGCCCTATCGGGACAGGAACTGTGACGGTGTGGACGGTGAAGCCGCCAGGGCCTTGTTCGTATGGGCGGGAACCGATCAGAGCCAGGGCACGCAGGATCATCCCTACCGCACGGTCCAGGAAGCGTTGGCGGCATACGACCCGAACCGGAACAGCGGAATCTACGTGGCAGCGGGAACCTATGCCGGGAATCTGACCATCACGGCGGGAGTGAAGATTTACGGCGGGTATTCTCCGGACTTTACCTCCCGGGACGTGGTGCTCTATCCCACGGTGATTCGAGGCCGAGAGCCGGACTGGACCGATCCCAATACGAATCCGGCCACTGGCACCATCACCGTGGCAGACGTCCACAGTCAGCCCACGGTGATCGCGGGGTTGACGATCCAAGGCTACGACGTTTCGACGCGCGCCCCCTCGGGTCAGTCAGGATATACGACCTATGCGCTCGTAGTGCGCAACGCCGACTCGAGCCTGGTCATCGCCAACAACCGCATCGTGGCAGGACGCGGCGGCGACGGCGGCCGGGGCAGGCCCGGGCCAGCCGGAGCCTCGGGAGGCAACGGCGGCAACGGCAGTAATTCGCTCGAGTGCGCGGGCTCGGCGGCCTGTTCGGGACAGGTCCTCAATGGCGGTCGTGCGGGCGTAAATTCATCCTGTACCAGCGCCAACGGCCGGCCTGGTGCCTCCTCGAAGGGCTATTACGATAAAGATCCGCAGGATTACCAGGGGGGGGGCGGCAACGGAACCGGGGGCTACAACAGCATCTACGACAACTCCGGAGATCCTTCCATCGCAGATCTGTGCAAGTACGACTGCCAGGTGGGCCAGGGAGAGACGGAAGGCGGTGACGCCCAAGACGGCACCGACGGTCATGCAGGCGGTGGCGGCCCAGGATGTCCCGGAGGCCCCGGCTCCATTGGTGGGGGCTATTGGGTGGGTGGTTCAGGAGGAACGGGTGCCAGCGGCACCGCCGGCACGGGCGGCGGCGGTGGCGGCGCCGGTGGGTCGGTGCTCAACCAGAATCGAAACACGGGCTGTAGCATCGGCAATCCTTATGGGGATCTCGGGGCCACTGGTGGTGGTGGCGGCGCCGGTGGCTGCGGGGGCCTGGGTGGCGGCGGTGGTGGCAGCGGCGGTGGTTCCTTTGGTGTGTTCGTTTTCCACAGCAGTCAGACGTCCAGTTTGCCCAGGATATTTGGGAACACCATCGTCCTGAGCCAGGGGGGCGCTGGTGGAGACGGCGGTGCCGGTGGCGCCGGCGGCGTGGGTGGGCATGGTGGACTGGGTGGCTTCTCCGTACCGCCGGCCTGGTGCGCCGGTGAAGGCGGCAGCGGCGGCAGCGGAGGGGACGGGGGTGCCGGCGGCGGTGGTGGCGGCGGTTGCGGCGGAGTGGCTTTTGGCATCGCCGGCCGACAGGTGGCAGGATATGAGGCGGTCAACCAGTTCGAGCAGCCTTCGGGTAGTGGTGCCGGTCCCGGGGGGCAGGGCGGACCCTCTCCCGCCGGCCCTGCGCACGCAGGTTTGGCTGGTGGCAGCGGGCTGTCGGGACTGGTTCGTGAGTATTGAGCTGGAGGAACGTCATGACGTGGCGAATTATGTTGTTGGGATTGGTGTTGGGGGTGGTTTCCTGCGGCAGGACCGAGAACCGGGCCCGGCCCGCAGGCCCCTGCGTCTTCGACCGTGACTGTCCGTCTGGGCAACATTGTGTCGACTCGGTCTGCGTGGCATTGCCCGACGGGGGGCCGGTGGATGCTCGAGTGCTCAAGGAGTTTGGAGAGCCCTGCGATGCCAACGAGGAATGTCGCAGCACCTACTGTCTTGGCCATCCCCAGGGATCGTTTTGCACCAAGCCCTGTGACGATGGCTGTCCTGCCGGTTGGTCTTGTGTCAGGGTGCCCGATCCCCACGGCGGACCCGGCACGGCGGACCTCTGCGCGGTGGTCGAGGATCATCTCTGCCAGTCGTGCCTGAAGGATGAAAACTGTGGTGCCAGTGGGGCCAACCGTTGTCTGGATCTTGCAGACGGCAAGGCCTGTGGCACAGACTGCACGTTTTCTTCCTGCCCGGCAGGATATGACTGTCGAGACGTGAATGTTCCCGACGGGGGCACGGCACGTCAATGTGTGCCCAGTGCAGGGACCTGCGTCTGCTCCCAGCAGACCTTGGGTATGGTTCGGGGCTGTCAGACCAGCAATGACGTGGGAACCTGTCATGGGTACGAGGAGTGCCAGGCAGACGGGTCCTGGGGTGCCTGCACGGCCCGCGAGCCGACCCAAGAGGACTGCAACGGCCTGGACGATGACTGCGACGGGTTCGTAGACGAAGATCTCGACGAGGGACAGCCCTGCGAGCAGACCAACGAGTTTGGGACCTGCCGGGGCGTCACGCTGTGCCAGGGCAGCTCGGGGTGGTCTTGCACAGCCATGGAGCCGACCAGAGAAGTCTGTGATGCCACAGACAACGATTGCGACGGCCTGGTGGATGAAGGCTTCGTGGACGGCGAGGGGCGCTATGTCACCAAAGAGAACTGTGGGTCTTGCGGGTTCGATTGTGATGAACAAATGCCCCATGCCGCTGGGACGGAATGTCGCATCGTAGATGGGAAGGCTCAGTGCCGGGCGACATCTTGTGAAGCTGGCTATTTCCCCTATCTCGATGGGGTCATGTGCATGGCCCTGCCCGCCAATCTCTGCCATCCCTGCGCAACGGATGATGATTGCCTGGCTCCTGGCAGCAAGTGTGTGCAGATCGGCACCGAGCAGTTTTGCGCGAGAAACTGTGGCCCGGATTCGCCCTATGGCCAGTTGTGCCCCCAGGGCTATTCCTGCAAACCCTATGGTCCCATTTTTCAATGCCTTCCCGACAACGACACCTGCCAGTGTCGCCCCGACACCCTGGGTGCTGTTCGGTCCTGCACCAGAGATACCTGTGAGGGATACCAAACCTGTTCCCAGACGTCTGTGGGCTATGCCTGGACCGACTGCAACGTGGAAGACTACAACGTGGAAATATGCGACGGTCTGGACAACAACTGCGACGGCCGTATCGACGAGGGATTTCTCAATCCCGCCACTGGTCGCTACGAGCGTGACGACAACTGCGGTTGTTGCAACAATGACTGCTCGAAGTACTGGACCCTGGAAACCGACCACGTGCAGGGCGTGTGCGATCTCTCCCCCACCGTTCCCGAATGCCGTATGGGGCCTTGTGCCACCGAGACCGAAGGTGGAACGACCTATGAGTGGGTGGACGTGGATGGGGAGACGAGCAATGGCTGTGAATGCAGGAGGGTGGCGGGGAATCTGTCCCAGGACGATCCCGATTTGGTGGAATACCCCTCGGCAGGGCAGGACTACATAGACGAAAACTGCGACGGCATCGACGGAGTCATCGGGGACGCCCTGTTCGTCTGGGCCGGATACCAGGGCCAGAATGGACCGTCGAACGGATCGCGGTCGAGACCCTATCGTTCCATCACTGCAGCGATTTCGGCGTTTCCCTCCTCTGGTAAGCGATACATCCTCGTGGCAGAGGGCACCTACGAGGAAAATGTCGTGCTCCAAGACGGGATCAAGCTCCACGGCGGATACTCCGCGGACTTCACCCATCGCGACGTGGCCTACTATCCCACCGAGATCCATGGTGTGCCTCCCATCACCGGGTTCGACGCGGCTCTGTCGGCAACGGGGATTCATGGTTCCGGGGTGCGGGCCCTGGTGTCTGGGTTCGTGATTCGCGGGCGTGACGTGGTGGAGTCGGCCTCCCAGGGCTCGGACGGCAGACCCAGCTATGCGCTGTATCTTCGGGACTGCGACCAGTCGGTGGTGCTGCGCAGCAACTGGATCATCGGCGGGCAGGGCGGCCAGGGCGGGCAGGGCCGCGCTGGGCAGTCCGGCTACGGCCGCCAGGACAGTCTCGCGCTCGATGGTGGCGATGGCGTCGATGCCAGGCGCTACAACGGGGCCTGTGTAAACCTGTCGACGGCAGGAGGAGGTGGTGGGAGCAATCCTCGGTGTCTCGGGGCCAATGGTCATCCGGGGGGCAACGTGGTGTGCCCGGCCTTCACCTGGTCGTCGGACCCTCATTCCGTGCCCCACCAGGGCGCTCAGGCTGCCTACCACGACGGGTCGGACGGAAACGGCCTGGGTGGATACGATTGGAGCTTCGATGATTGGAGCACTGGATCTTGCGGCCATGCCACAGAATCTGGATGGCCCTCCGATTTCCAGAGCCGCAACGGCCGCAATGCAGAGCACGGCCAGGACGGCCGGAATGGAAGTGGTGGGGCGGGCTGCGGAGGGCGGTACGGTTCGGTACTCGCCGGCCAGTGGGTGGCCTCTCCATTGCGGGGCACGGCGGGGACGGGAGGGCAGACGGGGATCGGCGGCGGCGGTGGCGGTGCTGGGGGCGGTGTGGCCTACTATCCTTCTGGTGGCTGCATGCAGTTCGAGGCCGGTCCGAGCGGTGGCGGCGGCGGTGCCGGGGGCTGTGGCGGCCAGGGGGGGAGACCCGGTGGTTCGGGAGGAGCGTCGGTTGCCCTGTTTTTGGTGCGTACGGTCCCGGGGAACACTGCACCAAGTCTCCTTTACAACTGGATCCAGCGTGGCCAGGGAGGTCCAGGAGGCAGCGGTGGCCAGGGCGGGCAGGGTGGTCTGGGCGGCCGAGGTGGTTTCGGTGGCGGTTCTGACCCGTCGAGTTGGATTTCAGTCTCTGCCGGCCGAGGTGGCGACGGTGGCCGAGGTGGGGCCGGCGGCGGTGGCGGCGGTGGCTGTGGCGGGCCATCATATGCGATTTTGGGGTTTGAGGTGAATCTGTCGGGGTATCAGAGCACGAATCAGTTTCTCCTCGATGACCAGGTCCCGACCGGGGGGCCCGGCGGAGACGGTGGTGGATCGGTGGCCAATGGTTCGGGCACCCAGGGGCGCGACGGGGCCTTTGCCAACGTCATGGAACTCCACTCCTGCGCAGGGGGTGCTTCCTGCCCCACTGGCACCATGTGCGATGCAAACGATGTCTGTGTGCCTTTCTTGTGATGTCGCGAGGTCAGGCGGGGACGCTGTTTTGCCTTGGATCGCTTGATTTCGCCATGCGGCCCTGATATCTACCCATCATGGCAAAGGACGACAAAATCGCCGGTCGGACCGTGACGTCTTCCAGGCATCAAAAACGATCAGATGGGGCTTCCAAACGTCGAGCCACTGCCAACAATCGGGCAGGCAATGCGAAAGCGCAGTCAGTCCGGCCTCCTAGACGGATGGGGCGGCCCATCCAGGGCCCCAAGGGGTTGCCGGTCACCTGGTCAGAGATTGCACAGCTCGCGGCACTCTACGCACTGGTTCTCTGGGTTGCCCATGAATATGGGCTCTTGTGGGGGCTCGTGGCGGCCGCGGGGGCTGCGGCCCTGCGATGGAAGGCTTTTGTTTCTCTCATTCGTTTTGCTCTTTGGGAGCAGTGGGTTGCAATCGACCGCCGCACCAGGGACAAGGCGCTCCTCGAGAAAGGATTCGATTGGCGGCCGGTGGTGGTGCTCAGCATGGTGGCGGTGATCCTCACCGGGAACAATTATTTCGGGCACAGGCAGCATTTTCGGTACTTTGCCGCAAAACTTCTCGCCCAGAAGGCAGACAGACCGTTGCTCCAGGGCGCCAACTTGCGTCGGGCGGGCGGGCACCGTGGCGTCCAAATCGTCTATGCGAAGCGCTTTTCGGCCCGGTTCGGCAAGTGGGCCAGGATTCTCGAATTTGGCTACTGGGTGGGTTGGAGGGTGGTGGGGTTCTTTCTCATTCCCCTGCTTGTCGTCTTGCTTTTGCCTGGAGAGCGGGTCCGTGACTACGGTCTTTCGACCAAGGGCCTGCGTGAGCACATGTGGGTCTACCTGGCCTTGTTGAGCATCGTCCTGCCGGCGGTGATCGTGGTTTCCTACACCCCGGGATTTCGATCGCACTATCCATTCCCCTGGTCGACGACGACGTTGAGCCGGCCGGTGGCGGGCCGACTGTTCGTTGCATGGGAACTCATGTATGCCCTGCAATTCTTTTCTCTGGAGTTTTTCTTCCGAGGATTCGTCCTCAACGCACTGCGCCGTTCCATGGGCGCCTATGCCATCTTTGCCATGGTGGTTCCCTATTGCATGATCCATTTCGGAAAGCCGCTGCCCGAGACCCTGGGGGCCATCGTGGCGGGCACGGTTCTGGGCACGCTGGCCCTGGGGACCAGGAGTATCTGGTCGGGCGTTTTTATCCATGTGTCCGTTGCCTGGTCCATGGACATTGCGGCGCTCATTCAAAAAGGGGCATTTCCGAAGTTCTGGTAGCCTACCGATGCTTTTTTTGTCGCGTCGGCAGGGATGCGAGGATTCTATTAGTTGCGTCGAAGCCGGGGCCGAACCTATAATGGCGGCCATATTCCAGGAGGGATCATGAAAGTCGCCTGCGAGCATTGTGGTGCCATTTATGAAGTCCAGGAGGAGAAGGTTCCGGCTCAGGGCATGACGATGAAATGCCCAAAGTGCCTCTCCTCGTTCAAGGTGATGCCACCGGTCGATGACCCGACCCTGGCCAAGGGCCGGACCATCATGGGGCTGGGGGTTTCTGCAGACGGAGGCGTGGTGCTTCCTGCCGGGGAGCAGCAGCAAGCGTCTCCTGCTGCTTCTCCCAAGGGCTCGGGGACCTTGCTGGGCGCCCCGGCAGGCCGGACCACCCCCAAGGCCTCTGGTGGAGGCTCTGTTCCCACCATTGGCTCGGGACCGGATGTTTCCCTGTTCATCAAGCGATACACGGGCCGTGTTTTTGGTCCGTTTCCCGTAGAAACCATCAGAGGAATGCTCGATGACGGCAAGTTGGACGGGACCGAGGATGTCTCCGAGGACCGGGAGTCCTGGATTGCCATCGCGAAGCATCCCGCGTTCGAGAGTCTTGCCAAGGAGGATGCTTCTTCTGGGTCGGTGGTCCCATCTGAGCTGGATTTGCCGGCACCAGCGCCCTCGATTGGTGGAGGATTGGATTTGCCGTCACCCAAGAAAGGAACCAAGCCTCCCTCATCGTATCCCGTGCCCCAAGCGGCAGGTGGCCGACCGGCGGTTCCAGGGGCTGTGTCTGGTGGGACGACGGGAGCGCGGGAGCTGGATTTG
>CAZIJS010000008.1:10512-36404 GCA_964539505.1 uncultured Myxococcales bacterium | reverse complement strand
CCCGAGCCGAAGGCAGCGGGTCGCCGGGACCTTCCGCAGGCCAAGGCGGGGACGAGGGGAGCGCGGGAGCTGGATCTGCCCGAGCCGAAGGCAGCGGGTCGCCGGGACCTTCCGCAGGCCAAGGCGGGGACGACGGGAGCGCGGGAGCTGGACCTGCCCGAGCCGAAGGGTGGCGGAGTTCCTCCTCCCATTCCAGGGGAACAGGACCTGCCTGCAGCTCGGCAGCAGGATTTCAATGCGTCTGGCGGGGTGGAACTCACCAACGACCTGCCGGAAGCCATGTCTGGAGCTTCCGGAGCGGATTCCGGCACAGCCCTGGATCTTTCTGAGCTGGATCTCGTTGCGCCCAAGGGGGGGGCGGATGGAGCTTCCCTGGGGGCAGAGTCCCTCGACCTCGGGGAACTGGATCTCGTGCAGCCCAAGACGGGGACAGAGGGGGATTCGGAGTCCCAAAGAGGGGACGAGATCGCAGCCGATGCGGCTGGGGCTGGATCTGATTCTACTGCAGACCAGTCCGCGGGTGGTTCTGGAGGTATCGAGTCCCAGCCTGCCCGGGCAGGTCTGCTGTCCCGATTGGGGTGGAAATTTGGCGTTGGGGTGGGTGTCGGCCTGGTGCTGGTGCTCGTTGCCGTCTGGCTTCTTTTCCTTCGCCACCCCAAGTCCGGCGGATCGGGCCAGGCCGGTCGTCGGCCGTCGAAGGTATCAGACCACAAGCCTGGTCATGGCGTTCCGGGTGTTCCCAACACAGTGGCCGAGCGGCGATTGGATACGCCGCAGGCCTACGAGGCAGCCTTGGATGCGGCCTATGATGGATGGAAGAAATCCCGGAAGGATCCAGTTCTGGGAGCCGTTGCTGCGCAATGCGCTCTGTCGGCCAAGATTCGTTACGGCATCGACAAGAAAGTTGCCTGGGCGACAAAGCAGGTCCGTGCCGCCCTGGCCGGCGGCACGAAACATCCAGACCTGACCAAGGCGGCGGCCCTGGCGGTGCTCGTTGCCGGCAAGAAAGGCGCGGGTCGAAAGGCCTCTTTGATGCTCAAGCCCCTTTGTACCAAGTCTCATTCAGAGGTCTGGGCTTGTGTGTATCGGTCCTGGGCCAGGTGGAGGCGCGGCAGGTTTGCCTCATCGCTCAAGGCAGCCAAGCGGGCGGTCAAGGCATCTGATGAAAATGCCGCCGCGTTATTTGCAATGGCCCGAAACGAGGCCGTTCTCGGCCGGGACAAGGCTGCCCTGGCTCACTTGGCAACCCTGCTGGCCAAGAGCCCGGCACATATCGAAGCGGCTTTGGAAAAAGAACGGATAGAGCTGCGCAACCTGCCAGGCAGTCAGCTTCAGAGCAAAAAGGGCCTTGCCAGTCGAAGCAGGATTCGCGCGCTCTATCGAAAGGCCAAGGCTTCGGGTCTGCCTTGGTTGGTGGGGCTGGCCCGTCTGACGAAGGCAGAATTTTCCATGCGCTTGGGCCAGGAGGACAAGGCGTTTTCGCAGGCGCGCAAGGCTGCCAAGGCGAGGCCGGAGCCTCGTACATGGGAATTGTTGGCAGAGAGGCTCCTCGCCTATGGTCGGTCAGGCGAAGCCATGCCTTTGTTCGACAGGGTTCTGTCACGCTGGGCGTTCTACCGGCCCGCCATCGAGGGCAAGGCCCGCGCTCTTGTGGCACTGGGCCAGGCCGACGGCGCACTGGCCTTGGTCAGAAAGGTCTGGGAGGAGTTTCCACAAGCTCCATGGATCCGTGTTCTCAGGGGAGATGTCAACCTGGCGCGCGGCAAGCCGGCGTCTGCGGAAAAGTGGTATAAGAAAGCCGTGGCCCTGGACGCCAAGTATGTGCCGGCCTACGTGGCCTGGCTGCGCCTTCGTGTCTCGACGGATCCTGCGGCCGGTCTGGCCCAGCTCGAACAGCTTTCCGCCCAGGGCCTGTCGCATCCAGACCTCTTTTTCATGAAGGCCGAGCTTCTGGCCGCACGGAAAAAATGGGCGGACGCAGCGGCGGCCTATCGTCGGGCCATGGAACGAGAACCGTTCGACAACAGGTATGCCCTGGGCCTTGGCAAGGCCCTTCTGGCTTCGGGGAAGGTGGAGCAGGGGCTGGATGTGCTCGATGATGTCTGGAAGCGCGCCCGAGGACACCAAGCTCTTGCCAGGATTCTCGCTGAACACTACGTGAAGGCAGGCGCCCTGGACCGGGCCTTTTCTCTGCTGGAAAAGGCCGCAAAGGTTCGGCCTACGGTGCCGTTGCGGCTGGCTCTTGCTGAAGTCGCATTGAAGAAAGGCGGACGCAAGGGCGTGACCGAGGCCATCGAAATTGCCTCGGCGCTCGTGGCTTCCAGGCCGTTGGACCCCAGGGTGCGCAAGGTGCTGGGCCATGCATACTTGTTGGCAAGACGTCCAGACGATGTCCTGGCCCAGTTCAAAAAGGGGGGACAGGCCCTGGAAAACGACCTCGACGTGCTGCTCTGGAGCGCCGAGGCATACATGAGTCTTGCGCAGACCGGCAGGGCATTGGCCTTGCTCCATCAGGCCATCAAGCGCTATCCCAAGTCGTCGCGAGTTTTGGAATACCGCGCCCAGATTGCCATTGGTCGCGGAGACGTGCGTGCAGCGCTCAAGGACCTCGTCCGGGCGGTCAAGATCAAGCCATCGGCCAAGGCATACACGCTCCAGGCGGTTTGTTATCTCGAGCGGCAGCGGACATCCAAGGCATTGCGTGTCCTGGGCAAGGCGGTTCGATTGGATCCTGAGTATCCCAGGGCGCATTTTCTTCTTGGCCGGGTCTACTATCAGACGTCACGTCTGCGCAAGGCAGTGGTGAGTCTGCGCAAGGCGCTCACGTTGGTCGAGGATATCAAGCCGGATTGGCTGGCGAATGCTTATTACATGCTGGGCTCTGCATACGCAGAGCTGCGAAACAAGCCCGAGGCGAGGCGGTTTCTCAAGAAATACTTGAAGGAAACCAAAGGTCAGACTTCCAGGGAAAAGACACGCGAGGAGGCCAGGAGAAAACTGCGTCGTCTCTCGGATTGAGATGGCCGGCGCGAGGGTTGTTCAAAAGATCCACTCCAGGCTCAAATCGAACGAGAAGAAGCCGGGAAGAAAGATGCCTGTGTTGAGCCTGGCGCTCATGTGGCGCCAGAAGTCGTAGCGCATGCTGAAGACTCCATTGAGGGCGGGCAGGACCGGGGGGACGCTTCCCGATTTTTCCCGGTCTGGATTGTTGACAAGGCTGGCGCGTTTGCAACTGCTAGAACTGCATTGGGCGCCGGAAGGGTGGCATTGGGAGCAGTCGCTGTAGTTCGAGCTGTCGCAGGGGGTGCCGGTTCCATTGAGAGAAGAAGGGGTCGTATACACCTTACCCATGACCCAGCCCAGCCCAATGCCGCCGCCCACCCCGAGGTAGAAGTTTTTGGCCACTTCCCAGTTGTAGATGAAGGTCACGTCCGCCCAGAGAAAATTGAGGTCGTGGAACTCCGTGTAGTCGAGTTCGTTCCAGTCGTGGTCCTTGCCCAGCCAGTTGCCGTCGTCGCCAGAGCCCATCATAAAGCCGAACATGAGGCGGACCACCATGTCGAGGGCTTTCTTGCGCCGGGAGAAGTGCAGGCCGAATCCATGTTTGTAGAGACTGTGTGATGGTGACTTGGCCGCCTCGAGAAATCCGGCCAGAAGGAAATGCGGCACGATGAGGAACTGGTAGTTGGCCCCCAGCGTCCAGAGCACCGAAGGGGCGCTTGCATCCTTGGGTGGGCTGTTGTCCAATGTGCCGGGGAGCACCTCCTGGGAGACGGACCGGGGTGTTTCCGCGTCCGGTGACTCGTTGGATGGTGCCTCGGCTTCGGTCGCGGATGGATCGGGGGCCGGCGTCCCGGCGGGATTCTCTGGGGTCTGAGGGGTTTGTCCGAGAAGAAGCAGACAGACCAAGAGGTTGATTGCGCTCACGGGATGCCTCCTGTCGGCGGGAAGGGGCCTCGATGCCGCCTTCACGAGTTTTCGTCGTTCCATGACGTTTCTTTGCCGATGAAAGCATCGAGCGGCCCTCGGTTTCAAGGGAAAAGTGGTTTCCAACGAGTCTTGTTGCCTCGACAAGCGAGAAGGCTCCTTGCTCGAATCGTTGTCGGGTGATTGCCGAATCGTGCTTCATTGGTGCGCTGGTTGCAGGTTTTGCTTTCCGGGAAGGGATGTGTTAAAGGCCAGATGCCAGGCTCGAAAGTCCGAATCTCCTTGGGTGTGCCTGGGGGGAATGGGCCCGAGTCGTTTCTGGTTGAGTGTCGGGGTGGTGGTGCCCAGCCCCGGTTCCTCTGGGGTGGGTTCCTGGTGAGCGGCAGTTCATTGGGGAACCGCCGTTTCGCGAAGAGTCGAGAACTGCTGTATCGTTCCGGGCAATCGCCCGGGGCGTCGACGGAGCGTGCCATGAATCAAGCGAGACGACTTGTGGTAACCGGCCTGTCTGTAAGCGACCTGTGGGTTCGCATTCTCCTGGTGGCCTTGGCCCTGGGAGGTTTGGGGCTGTCTGGTTGCAAGAAAAAGCCCAAGCATGCCAAGACACCAGGTGTCTGTAAAACAGACCGGGATTGCGCCAAGGGGCAGCACTGCTACGAGGGGAAGTGCTCGCAATGTTCAGCCGACGCCCACTGCAAGGCCGGTGAAAAATGTCACCAGGGCCATTGTCTCAAGGGCTGTCAGTCTGATACAGAGTGCGATCCAGGAACGGTCTGTAAAGACGGCGTTTGTCAGAAGGTGGCTTGCAGCGCCGATTCGGATTGTGGTGTGGGAAGAAAATGTGTCGAGGGTCGGTGCGAGGCTTTGCGCAAGGGCGCCTGCACCGAAGACGACGACTGTGCCGATGAAGAGGTCTGCAAGAATGGTCGCTGCGTGCCGGCCCCCAGGCCCAGGCCCGGTCCCAAGCTCTGTTCGTTGCAGACGATTTATTTCGACTACAACAAGTACACACTCACAGCGGAAGCCAGGAGAATTCTTCAGCACAACGCCGATTGCCTCGAGAAGGTGCCCGGCCGCCCCGTGGTCTTGGAAGGCCATTGTGATCCCAGGGGAACCGAGGAGTACAATCTGGCGCTTTCCAACCAGAGAGCCCAGGCAGCGAAGAAATACCTCGTCAACCTGGGCGTGAAATCCAACCGGTTGAGAGTTGTCCCCAAGGGCGAGTTGGAGGCCGCTGGAACAGACGAACAGTCCTGGGCAAGGGACCGAAAAGTGGTGTTTGTCTGGTATTGATGGACTCGTTTCCGCAACGTCAACCCGGCGCAGTTCGATGCTCGGAGGTTCCATGAGGACAGCAGAGGGAAACAAGGACTCGATGGTGGATGGCAGATGGTCTCGGTGGGGCCTGGGTGCTGTGCTGATGGTCGTTTTGCCTTGGCCGGCGACGCTGGGAGGTTGTTGGCTCGTGACCACGAGGCGGGAGGGCAAGGCGCTCGGGAAGAGAATCGATGCAGTGACCCATCGTCTCGACGAGCTTCACGCGCGCGAAGAGCAGGTTCGAAAGTCTATTGTCAGGTCTCGACAGGAACAAAAGAAACTGGCCGATCTCATGGAGCAGGCCAAGAAACTCTTTTTGCGCAATTCCGCCGACGTGGGGGCCAAGGTCGAGCGACTCTTGGTGCAGATAGGGGCTGTCCTTGGACGGCTCGACAGTTTAGAAAAGGATGTGGCTGCAGGCAAGGCGGACAGAAAGGCTTTGACGAAGAAGGTCACCATGCTCCGTATGGACCTGGCCGCCCTGCGCAGTCAGGTGGTGGGGGTGCTCAAGCAACTTGCGGCGCGAGCCAAGGCACCCAGGACCGCCGATGAGATTTACAAGGCAGCCAAGCAGAAGATGGCTCTGGCCGATTACAGTGGAGCGGTGAAGTATCTGCGCCTCTTGATCAAGCGTTTTCCCACCGACCAGCGGTTGGACGAGGCGGCCTTCCTTCTAGGACAGGCATATTTTCGTCAGAACAAGTTTGCCGCGGCGCAATACAGTTTCAAAAAGTATCTCCAGGCATACCCCAAGGGCACATATGTGGTGCGGGCCTGGTTGAACCAGGCTCGCTGTTACTATCGCCTCAAATATTGTCGCGGGGCCCTCAAGATCCTGGGGAATTTCCTGCGCCGGTTCCGCAAGGGCCCCGAGACGGCTGAGGCCAAGGCTCTTCGACTCAAGATTCGGAGACAGCTCAGGAACATTCGCTACTGTGAGCAGTAGTTTCGCAGCCCTGCCCGGGCAGGGAGACTTCCATGGCCTCTTTCCGTCTCGTCACTGAGATGAAGCCACAGGGGGACCAGCCCCGATCCATCGATGCCATCGAGCAGGGGCTTCGACAGGGGCGCCGCGATCAGGTCCTCCTGGGCATTACAGGGTCGGGTAAGACGTTTACGGTGGCGAATGTGATCGCCAGGCTCGACCGGCCCGCATTGGTGATCGCCCACAACAAGACCCTGGCGGCCCAGCTCTATGGGGAGTTTCGAGATCTCTTTCCCGACAACGCCGTCCATTATTTCGTCAGCTACTACGATTACTACCAGCCCGAGGCATACGTGCCGGCTACAGACACCTATATTGCCAAGGACTCTGCGATCAACGAAGAAATCGACAGGATGCGCCATGCTGCCACCAACGCGGTTTTGTCACGGCGTGACGTGATCGTGGTCGCCTCGGTTTCCTGTATTTTCGGCATCGGTTCTTCGAAGTCCTACGATGCCATGAGTGTGCCCATAGCCAGGGGTGACGAGGTGGACCGGGACAAGTTCCTGCGGAGCCTGGTGGATATCCACTACCGACGATCGGATCGGGATTTTAGTCGTGGGACGTTTCGAGTCCGCGGAGATACAGTAGAGGTTTTTCCGTCGCACGAAGAGGATCTCGCCCTGAGGATCGAATGGTGGGGTGACGAGGTGGAGGCCCTGTCTTTCGTCGATCCGTTTCGAGGACGCGTCCTCGACCCAGTGGAAGCATTTTTGTTTCGTCCCGCATCTCACTATGTCACTCCCGCCGACAACCTGGCCCTTGCGCTGCGCGCCATCAAGCGGGAACTCCACGGGCGGCTCGGGGAGCTGAGGTCTGCAGGCAAGCTCGTGGAAGCGCAGCGGCTCGAGGAACGAACCCTGCTCGACATCGAGATGCTCGAAGAAACGGGTCGCTGCATGGGAATCGAGAACTACTCGAGGCACCTCACCGGCCGGATGGCGGGGGAACCTCCCCCCACGCTGCTGGACTATTTTCCAGAGGATTTCGTCGTCTTCATCGATGAAAGTCACCAGACCGTGCCACAGATCATGGCCATGTATCGCGGGGACAGGTCCCGCAAGCAGACACTGGTAGACTATGGATTTCGGCTCCCTTCGGCCCTCGACAATCGGCCACTGACTTTCGAGGAGTTTCGCAGCAAGGTGCGGCAGACGGTCTATGTTTCCGCCACGCCGGGCGATTTCGAGTTGGAGCAGACTGCAGGCGAGGTGGTAGAACAGATCGTGCGCCCCACGGGGTTGCTGGATCCGAGCATCGAGGTGCGACCCCGGAAGGGCCAGGTCGAAGATATCTACGGAGAGATCCAAAAGGTCTTGGGCCGCAGCCAGCGGGTTTTGGTGACCACGCTCACCAAGCGCATGGCAGAGGAACTCACGGAGTATTTTCAGGAAATGGGGCTGCGGGTTCGGTATCTCCATTCCGACGTAGACACCCTGGAGCGGGTGGAAATCATCCGCGACTTGCGCAGAGGGCTCTTCGATGTCTTGGTGGGCATCAACCTGCTCCGGGAGGGGTTGGATCTGCCTGAAGTGAGTCTCGTGGCCATTCTGGATGCCGACAAAGAGGGGTTTTTGCGCGATCATCGGTCCTTGATGCAGACCTGCGGGAGAGCAGCCAGAAACGTGGACGGCCGCGTGATCATGTACGCCGACCGGATCACGGACTCGATGCGCAGGACAATCGATGAGACAAACCGACGTCGTGCCATCCAAGAGGCCTACAACGAGAGCCACGGGATCGAGCCACAGACCATTCAAAAAGCCATTCTGGACATGGACGTGCAGGCAGACGCCTTTGTCCCGTTGGTGGATACTGAGGAAAACCTGCCTTCGGACCTGCCCAGTCTTCGTGCCGAGATGAAGGCGGTTCGCGAGCGGATGCTCCAGGCAGCCGGGAATCTGGACTTCGAGGAGGCTGCGAGGCAGCGTGATCGGTTGAAGGCCCTGGGCGAACAAGAACTGTTGCTCTTGGCCGAGCCAAAGATGGGAGGCGGGTGATGGACTGGAACTCAGTGGACAAGGAGGCTTTGGACCTGTTTCGGTCCCTTCTCAGGATCGATACCCACAACCCACCGGGGCGTGAGACCGAGGCCTGTCGGTTGTTGGCCGAGTCTCTTGCAGAAGACGGAATCGAGTCGCAGATATTCGAAAAAGAACCTGGACGGGGTAATCTAGTGGCGGTTTTGGAGGGTGAGGCTCCGGCAGGAGAGCGACTCCTCCTTTCCGGACACTTGGACGTGGTGCCCACCGAGGGTCAGGATTGGTCCTGTGATCCGTTCGGCGCCAGGGTGATCGAGGGCCTGCTCTACGGCAGAGGGACCCTGGACATGAAACACATGGTGGCCATGTCCACCATGGTGCTCAAGCTGCTCAAGAGATCCGGAAAGCCCTTGTCTCGCGGCCTCGTCTTGGCCTTGGTGGCGGATGAAGAGGTGGGTGGCGGCCTTGGGGCCGCGTACCTGGTCGAAGAGCACCCTGATTTGGTCGCTGGCAGGTACCTGTTGGGCGAGGTTGGGGGTCTGAGTCTCCATGTCGGCGGTCGGCACGTGATCCCCGTGCAGGTGGCCGAGAAGGGCAGGGCCCTGTTGAAGATCCGCGCCCAGGGGGCGGCCGGGCATGGGTCTCTTCCCCAGCCGGATTCGGCCCTGGTTCGCCTGGCCCATGCCATCGACAAGCTCGGCCGTGCCCAACTGCCGTTCCATCCCACTCCAGCGACCGTGGATTTTCTCGCAGGACTGGCCGATGCGGCGGGTCCTGTCTCGGGCCGTGTGCTTCGGGCCCTTTCCCACCCGGTGTTGGGTCCGCGTTTGTTGCCCCTGACCGGGTCTCGGCGCCGACTGTTCCAGGCCATCCTCTCCAACACGGCCACTCCCACCATGTTTCATGCGGGGGTGGCTGGTAACGTGGTGCCAGAGCGGGCCGAGGCCTTGGTGGATGGCCGCTATCTTCCGGGACAGACCCGCGAGGCCCTGGTGGCCGAAGTCTCTGCGGTCCTGGGACCGGGATATGTCGTGGAAGCCGACGTTGGTGCCGACCCGGTCGAAGTATCTCCTTATCGAACCGAAATCTACCGTATCATCGAAGAACAGGTGCGCCGCCATTGGCCCGAGGCCCTGGTGGTGCCCAGCCTGACTCCCGGCTATACAGACGCCAAGCACTTTAGTCGCTTGGGGATCGCCTGCTACGGATTCACACCGGTTCGCATGCCGGCGAATCTTTCTTTTGCAGAACTTTTCCATGCTCCAGACGAACGGATTCCAGTAGATGGATTCCTCTGGGGTCTTCGGGTGCTCCATGACGTGGCTGCCCAGTATTGCTTTGCTGCGTGAAGGGGAGCTTTCACCGCGTCGGAGTCGGATCGTTGCGGGTCTGGTTCTGTTTTTCCTCATGGACGTGTCGTTGGTTGGCTGTCGCAGGCAGGATCCCATCAGGTCGGCACCATTGCCGCCATCGGCGATGGCGGCTTTTCTCCGGGCCAAGACGGCCAGGCTCTTGCGCGAGCCCCGTGAGACCCTTTTGTGGAGTATCCGGGTGCTGTCCGCAGATCCCTATAGTGTCATGGCCAGGATCGACGCGGCTTCTGCCTTGGCGGTTCTGGGCAGGTTGGACCGTGCCAGGGATCTGCTGCGCAAGGCTCCCGAGCAGGGGGTCGAGGTGCTCTTTCAGCGGGCAAGGCTCGCGGCCTTGGCAGGCGACCGGACCCAGGCCCGGGTCCTGACGAGGTGTCTGGAGAAGAAAGCCCAGACGGCCGATTCCTGGACCGAGGTGTCCCGCCTCTGGCGCCTGTTGTCAGACCGGCAGGCCGAAGGCAGGGCGCTCTCGCATGCCCTGGCCCGGAGACCAGATCACCTCGGCGCCCTGCTTCGCCTGGTTTGGTGGCTGCGACGCCAGGGGCGATATCGAGACGCGGCCCGTATCCTGTCGCGTGCCGGGCGGGTCCATCCAGAAGCGTACAATATTTCTGTGGAGCGTCTGGCAATCCTCTTGGATCGAGGTCGATCCCAGTCCGCCTGGCGGATGCTCCATTCGTTGCGCGAAGACAATCCAGCGGACTTGGACCTGGCGGACCGATCCTTTCGTCTCGCCCTCTTCATGGGACGCCGTGATCTCGCCGAAGGTGTCCTCGCCTCCCTGTCCCGTTATCGGGGCGCTTCCTATCAGGCTTTTGTGGCCCAATGTTACCTGGACATGGGTGCGTTCGGCCGGGCCGGGCGGTTGGCGAGCCAGGCGCTGGGGGATCACTGGTCTCTGTCCGCCTTCAGGGTTCGTCTCGTCTCCCTTTTGGCCGCTGGCGCCCGGGATGAAGCAATCGAAATGCTGGCCCACTTTCTGGAGAGGCCTCGATTCGACGAGGCCCTCACCGGGGTGGCCGAGCCGTTGGCTGGGTGGGGGCTTTGCCGGCCTGCCCTGGCCGTTTATCGTTCGAAGACCAACTGGGCGGCCAAAAATCCTTCTTGCCGGGCAGGGGCCTGGGTCCTTTTGGAGCGGGCGCGACTCGAGGCCATCTGTGGAGACAGGACCAGGGCGCTTTCGGCCGAGAAGGCGGTGGCTCGGCGCTGTGGCCTGGCCTCGGGCATCGCCTTTGCCCGGTCCGCAGTACTCGCAGCAGCGGGTCGGCCCAGGGCCGCCGCCAGGCTGGCACTGCGTCAAGCGCTCGGGGATCCAGACGATCCCGTGGCAGCCAACCAGGCCGGCTATTTGTTGGCAGATGCGGGCATGGATTTGGACCGGGCCGAGCGTTTCTTGCGGCTGGCCCTCCTCGCCGAGCCGCTGTCTGGAGCCATCCGCGACAGCCTTGGGTGGCTGGAGTATCGCAGGGGCAGGCTGCGCCGGGCGGAACAGTTGCTTGCCTCGGCGCGAAGGCTCTTGCCTGCAGAACCCGAGGTGGCTTGGCATTTCGGGGCCCTCTACCAGACTCTTGCTCGGCGCTGTTCGGGTCAGGGCTGCGGGCGTCGGTATGTGCGCCTGGCCCGTTTGTGGTATGGTCGGGCGACGACGTTGGGGTTGGCCCCCAGATTCCGGCTGCGATTGGAACGACATAGGGCCCGCTTGGACTCCTTGGAGCGGGCCCTGGTGGGATCGAGGAAGAAGGAGACGCCATGACATTGGCACGAGGCAGGCTTTTGACAGCGCTGGTGGGACTGGTTGGGGTGATGCAGCCGGCCTGTTGCAGGCAGGTGCGGCGTTATCCGGTTCCAGGACCAGCCGACCTGATCGGAGCAGTGAGAAAGGCCAATGTCCAGCCTCGATCCATGCGGGCCAAGGTGACGGCGGATCAGCGCACGAAGAAAGGCCGGCTGAAGGCAACAGTCTATCTTTTGGCGCATCGTCGCGGCGGCTTGCGCATGGAGGCGACGGTCCTCGACAACACCGTGGCGGTGCTCACGTCGGATGGGCAGAAATTTTTTTCCATCGATTTCAAGCGAAAGGTGGTCTATCTCGGGCCGGCCAAACCATGCAACATCGCGCGCATTTTCGGGATTCCCTTGCGACCGGGCCAGGTGGCCATGGTCCTCATGGGAGGAATGCCTCTGCTGGTCCATGGATCGGCAAGGGTCTCCTGGGATCGGTGCCGTGGTATGGACGTGCTCGCGCTGCGCAACGACGCAGAGGGTCTGGAACAAAAGATCTGGATTCGTCGGGTCCGAGGTCGCTGGCGAGTGGAGCGATCCCAGGTCCGAGACGGGAAGGGGCGCAGGCTCTTGTCCATCGAGTTCAAGCACTTCGTGGTCCGGGCTGGTTCCTGGATGCCCACATGGATTCGGTATGTTCAGCCTGCTGCCGGTACTGATGTGCTCTTGCGTTACCGCAAGGTTGAGGCCGATGTTGTGATACCCCAAGATGCCTATCGCATCGATCCCCCCGCGGGATACCCCGTTCGTTGGTTGGACTGTCGAGACAGTGCTCGTCTTCCCTTCGAGAAATCGCTGGAAGGATCGGTGGGCTCGAAGAGGAATGGTCGGCCTCCTGCCGCGGCAGTCGAGGGCGAGATGCAGCAGGTCCGAGACAGGTCGGGAGGCGTGAGTGCGCCCGCCAAGGCGCAGCAAGCCCGACGGGAGCAGGGTGGGGGGCAAGGGGCAGCCCCCAGCTCCCCAAGAGAGGAAAAAGAACAATGAAGAGTGCGCAGGTTTTCGAGCGAGACCCTGGCCGATTGGTGGTGGCCACCTTCAACGTAAACTCCATTCGGGCTCGACTCCATGTCCTGGAGCCGTATCTTTCCGAACACCAGGTGGATATCCTTTGCTTGCAAGAGACCAAAGTCCGTGATGATGATTTTCCCACGGCCTTTTTCGAAGACATGGGATACCAGGTCCGGTTCAGTGGGCAGAAGTCGTACAACGGGGTCGCCGTTGCAAGCCGGTCAGAGATATCGGATGTGCAGGTGGGTTTTGGAGACGACCGGGACAACGAGTCGGACAGGGCCCGCCTGTTGCGCTGCCGGGTGGAGGACATTCATCTCGTCAATGCCTACGTTCCCCAGGGACGGGAGCTTGGACATCCTTATTTCGCATACAAAATCGACTGGTTTTCCCGCCTGGAGCGTTTGTTTGCCACAGCCTATTCTTCCAAGGATCAGGTGCTTTGGTGCGGGGATCTGAACGTTGCGCCCACGGATCTGGATGTCTACGAGCCGGACAAACACCGAGAGCATGTCTGCTTCCACGATTCGGTGCGAGAGGCTTTTTCCCGCGTGGTGCAGTCTTTCGGGTTCGTGGACTTGTTGCGCAGGTTCCATCCCGATGAGGCAGTCTTCAGTTTCTATGACTACCGCCAGCGGGGAGCCATCAAACGGGGCCAGGGGTGGCGCATCGATCATTTGTTGGCCACATCGTCCCTTGCCGATAGGGCGCTGGACTGTTGGGTGGACCTGGAACCACGTCTCATGGAAAAACCATCGGACCACACGGTCCTCCTTGGTGCGTTTCGTCGTTGAGAGGATTGTGACAGGAACAGGACCGGGGGGCGGCCAAAAAGTGCCACCTTTTTTCGCGCAGGCTCCATGGGCGCGATTCGGGGGGGGCCCATGTGATCAAAATGTTCGTGATGTCCATCAGTTATGACTGTTGGCACAGGGCTTGTATGGTCTGAGGGGCATGAATGTCAAGATACTCAGCGCAGACCTCTTCGGGGTGGAAGCCTATCCTGTGGAGGTGGAGGTGGACGTGGGACCGGGTCTTCCTGGATATCATCTGGTGGGCCTGGCTGCCACGGCCGTGAGTGAGGGGCGGGTCCGGATTCGCGCCGCCTTGCGGAATACCGGGTTTTCGCTCCCTGCTCGAAAGATCACCGTCAACCTGGCACCAGCCGAAATCCGCAAGGACACCACGGCCTTCGATGTGCCCATCGCCTTGGCCGTGCTGGCAGGCCTGGACCTGTTGCCGAGAGATTGCCTGAAGGGGGTCATGGCGGTGGGCGAACTGGGGCTGGACGGCAGGGTTCGACCGGTTCGGGGCGCTTTGTCGGTGGCGCTCACCGCCCGGCGGTGCGGAGCGAAACTCCTGCTCGTTCCCGAAGCGAACGGACCGGAGGCGGCCTTGGTGGAGGACCTGGAAGTGCGCACCCTGCCCAGCTTGGCGGATGCCGTGGCCTTTCTGAGAGGCGAGGCGACCCTGGCACCAGCAGTCCAGGCTGCCAGGCGCAGGCCCTCTCGTCCCAGCCCGGACTTGTCCGACGTGCGCGGCCAGCATGGTGCCAAGCGGGCTTTGGAATTGGCGGCTGCCGGAGGGCACAATCTTCTCATGGTGGGGCCTCCAGGCTCCGGCAAGAGCATGCTGGCCAGGCGCCTTGCAACCATCCTTCCGTCTCTCAGTAAGGAAGAAGCACTGGATTGCACGCAGATTTATTCGGTGGCAGGACTGCTGGATGGCAGCGGTCTCGTTCAGACGAGGCCGTTTCGTGCACCGCATCATACCGTGAGTACGGCTGGGCTCGTGGGCGGCGGCCCGCAGCCAAGGCCCGGCGAGCTGAGTCTCGCGCACAACGGGGTCTTGTTCCTCGACGAGATCCTGGAATTTCGGCGCCAAACCCTGGAGGCGTTGCGCCAACCCCTGGAAGACAAAACCATCACGGTGACCAGGGCCAAGGCGTCGGTGCGGTTTCCCGCCAGGATCACTCTGGTCGCCGCCATGAACCCCTGCCCCTGCGGATATCTGGGTGACCCGACGAGGGCCTGCGTCTGCAGCGCTGGTCAGGTAGCCAGATACAGAGCCAGGCTCAGTGGTCCTCTCCTGGACAGATTCGATATCCAGGTTCGGGTTCCCCGGTTGACCTTCGATGAGTTGAGTCAGGCTCCTTCCAGTGAGACGTCTCTTCAGGTCAGAGAACGGGTGGAGGCAGCACGCCGGGCCCAGGCGGACCGGTTTGCCGACATGGGCGGGTTGGAGGTGAACGCGGACATGGCTGCGGCCGATCTGGGTCGGTTCGTGGGGCTCGACGATGCCGGCCGCAAGCTCCTTGCTCGATCCGTGGAGCAGATGGGCCTGTCTGCAAGAGCGGTTCATCGAATGCTCAAAGTGGCCCGGACGGCCGCGGATCTGGATGGCAGTGCGGAGGTCTGCGCGCATCACGTTGCCGAAGCCGTCTCTTTTCGGAGTCTGGACTGGGACGCAGGCTTTGATGGGGGGCGGGAGGCCAAGGAGTCGATTCGGCCGGTTTGGAGGACAAGGACCGGGTGAAATGGAGAGACAATCGAAGAGGCTGCCAGGCTGGTATTTCGTTGGGATCGGCGGGATGGAGCCAATGCGATCTGGGCGAGGAAGGAGAACCGGAGGAGGAGAATTATCATGGGAAAACCAGGAGTCACAAAATCTTCAGAAGCAACGACAGTGGAACAACGGCCATCTTTTCGAGACCATGTGAATCGAATCCCGGCCGCGGATCTGTGGCCTTCAGCAATTCAATCCGGTATCGCTGGCGCCCTGGGAGGGGACTTGGCGAGGGTCCTGGCATCATGCAAACGCACCGCGCTCGTGGTTGCCGGTCTCTGTGAAGAGCTGCGCAAGCACAGACCGGGCACCGAAGAACTCGATGCCATGGTCTGGGCTGCTCACCGTGTGGTCGAGTGGGTTGCGGCCTCTTCGAGGAACATTGCCGAGCCTGCCTTGCTTCGGTATTTGGCGGAGGCCGCCTGCGCAAACATGGCCTTGCGGGGTCTTGCCTACGAGTATTCTGCATCCAGGTCCCAGAGACTGAGGTTGAGCGGTCTGATCCTGACCCAGTCCAGAAAGGTGGGTGCACTTCTGGCGCAGGCTGCGGAGTTGTACGGGCGAAACAGGGCCAGGCGCCTTCGTCATCCGCGCTGAGGTCGTGGTCTGTGCCGAGGCACAGTGTCGCCGGTCGATTGTGTCGTCTCGGGTCTGATTGGGCTGGGCGTCGGACTTGGCTTGACTCTGGGAGAAAGTTGTTGTGCCATGGGGCGACGGCAGAAACTGTTTCGCGCTCAGTGGATTTGTGGCTGCGTCCTGGTGGGCCGAGGAGGATTTCATGCAGCGGCTGGTCCTGGCATCCACGTCTCGATATCGTCGGGAAATGCTTGTGCGTCTCTCCATTCCCTTCGAGGCGGCGGCTCCCGAATACGAGGAGGAAAAGGGTCTGGACCTTCCGGCCGAGGAACTGGTCAAGCATTTTGCCAGGGCCAAGGCCAGGAGTTTGGCTCATCGCTATCCAGATGCATTGATCATCGGAGCGGATCAAGCCCCTGTGCTCGATGGCAGAATCCTTGGAAAACCAGGCACGGAGGCTGCTGCTGTGGAGCAACTCACGGCCTTGGCTGGTCGGAGTCATCGGCTCGTTACCGCTGTCGCGTTGTTCAGTCCGGCCCAATCCAGGCTTGTCGAAGAACTCGATGTGGCCAGATTGCAGGTTCGGGCCTTGGGCCGAAAGGAGATACGCGCATACGTGAAGGCCGATCAGCCGTTGGATTGTGCGGGGTCGTACAAGACAGAGGGGCTCGGAGTGGTACTTTTCGAAGAGATTGTGGCCCAGGACCCCACTGCGTTGGTGGGGCTGCCTCTTCTTCGCCTTGCCAGACTCTTGCGGTCTTTTGGATTCGAGCCCTTGTCACATTTTTGACGTCTGCGGCTCGCAATCTTCGATCAGAAAGTGAAGTGCTGTCTGATCTCGTCTTGAAGGTCCTTGGGGGTACCCTTCCCCTTCTTCTTGCTGCTGCTTCCAGCGTCCAAGTATTCCAGGATACGTTCTTCGACAAAGGCGCTCATGCTGACGCCGCGTGCGTCACAAAATTTTTTGACCCGTTCGTAGATGTCACCCCGAACGGAAATCGAACGACGAGTCTGCTTTTTTGCCATGTTGGAAACTCCTTCACCCTTCCAGGGCTTTTCCCGCGGCCTTTAAGATGGACAGGAATGGACAGATCGTCAAGACAATTTGGACAGGATCGGGTTGTCCACAGGTTTTCAACAAGCCGAGGATCAATGTAAGCAATGGATATATCTGATGAAACAAGAAAACAATTCCGCGTTGTCGAAAATGTTGCCCACAGCCGGGTCGTTTCTGGTAACCATTGATTTTCTGACGCTCTGTGGGGGAGCGGCGCTGTCTGTCCCGGCCTTGTTCATGGTTGCGTATCGACCCGGCCCAGTTCATCGTCGCGCGCCGTCCATGCCGCCGGCCTCAAAAAAAATATCCTGGGTTTTCCGGAAAGAGGGCTTGTTTTGTCCCTGCGACTGACAACATTGGAGCGGAGAGAACCACCCTCGGACCGCCCGAGAGAGCGGCTCATGCGCTGGGGAGCCGAGACCCTGTCCGATGCAGAGATTGTCGCCGTGCTGTTGGGCACTTCTGGTTGCCCAGGCCGTTCGGTCATGGATGTGGCCCGATCCGTCCTGGCGGCGTTGGGGTCGGTGCGGGCGTTGGTGGACATGGATGTCTCCGAGGTCACCGCCCTTCGCGGTGTGGGGCTGGCAAAGGCAGCCAGACTCAAGGCCGCGCTGGAACTGGGTAAGAGAGCCTCTCGGCCCGATCTTCCCGATCGTCTCATTGGTGGACCGGCGGACGTGGCCGCCTGGTTTTCGAATCACATTGGTTTTCGTCAGCAGGAAGTCTTCTGGGTCTTGGGCCTGGACGTACGCCACCGGGTGTTGCGTCCCGTCCGGGTGGCCGAAGGACATTTGGCCGCCGTGGCCGTGCATCCCAGGGAGGTGTTTCGGCCTCTGGTCAGGATGGGGGCCGCCGCCGCCATCCTGGTGCACAATCATCCCAGTGGAGACCCAAGTCCCAGTGATTCCGACCGGGAATTGACCGATCGGCTCGTTGCGGTGGGAGGAATGCTCGGCATTGCCGTGTTGGATCATCTCATCGTCACCGCAACGGGGTTCGTGAGTCTCGCCGAGCGTGGACTTTGCCCGTTTGAACAGTCGTGAGTCGATTTTCCTTGTGGAGGGGACGGGCCGGTGTTTCCTCGATGGTTTGCTGAAAGCGACAAGTCGGGTGGTCGATTGTCGGGTCAGAGCAGCGGGAGGTAGGTCTTCAGTTCATAGTCAGTGACCTGGGCGCGGTAGCGGTCCCATTCGATGCGCTTGTTTTCCAGGAACTTGTCGAAGACATGCTCTCCGAGAGCAGCACGGAGCAGTGCACTGCCCTCGGCCTCCTGGATGGCCTCATAGAGGTTTTCTGGGAGGGTTTCTACGTTGAGACTTCTGCGTTCCGAGGGGTCCATCCGGAAGAGGTCCCGCTCGATGGGTTCTGTCAGGTCATAGCCTTCTTCCACCCCCTTCATACCAGCGGCGAGCATGACCGAGAAGGCCAGGTAGGGGTTGCAAACAGGGTCTGGACTGCGAAGCTCGACGCGACAAGCTTTCTCCTTGCCGGGCTTGTATCTGGGAACGCGGACCAGGGCGGATCGGTTTTTTTGCCCCCAGGAGATATAGACCGGCGCTTCGTATCCCATGACGAGTCGTTTGTAACTGTTGACCCACTGGTTCAAGACCAGTGTGATTTCGCGAACATGTCGCAGGATGCCAGCCACGTAATGTTGCGCGAAGTCGCTGAGGTGATAGGGTCCGTCGGCATCGAAGAAGATGTTGCGATTTCCCTCGAAGATGGACTGGTGCACGTGCATTCCAGAGCCGTTTGCCCCAAACAGGGGTTTGGGCATGAATGTGGCGTATGCCCCTTCCTGGGTGGCTATCTCCTTGACGAGGTAGCGGATGGTCATGACCATGTCGGCCATCTTGAGGGCATCTTGGTGGTGTACGTCGATTTCGTGCTGGCTCGGCGCGACTTCGTGGTGGGAATACTCACAGTGAAACCCCATGGCACCAAGGGCTGCGACGGTTTTTCTGCGCATCTCGGTGCCTTTGTTGATCATCGATGCATCGAAGTATCCGGTTTCATCGAATCCCGTGGGGTTGGTTGGGGAACGGAAATAGAAATATTCCATTTCCGGTCCCACTTGAAAGCAGTAGCCGCGATTTCGGATTGTTTCCAAGTTGTTTCTCAGAACCCTTCTTGGGTCTCCTGGATAGGGGGTTCCGTCCGGCTGGTAGAGGTCGCAAAACATTTGTGCGGAGACTGGACGCCCGTCATCTGCACGCAGGATGGTGAAGGAGTCGGGGTCGGGTCTGGCGAGCAGGTCGCTTTCTTCGATGCGTGCAAAGCCTTCGATCGAAGAACCGTCGAACCCCATTCCTTCTTCAAGGGCCTTGGGCAGTTCAGAAGGAGGAATCTCGACACCTTTGAGCTGTCCGAGAATATCGGTGAACCAGAGCCAAACCCTCGGGACTGCCTGGTCTGCGGTCAGCTTCACGATGGCTTCACGTTGCGGCATGGTTTCCTTCTCCTTGGTGCCGACGGCGGCTGTTTGCGAGACCCCTGTTGCGTTTGAAATCCGCCCCTGGAACGCGATGGTCATGAATTGAAGTGATGAGGCGGCCTCCATTGACAGAACCTGACTGCTTTGCCATTATCGACCTACCTGACAGGAGGCTTTCTAAAGGTCTCGAAAATTTTTTGCAAGGGCGGACTTGCAGCGAAAAAGACCTGCTTCCGCTCGTGGTTCCCATTACCAGGAGGAAGTTTCATGAAATGGCGTGCCCTTCTTTTTGTGCCTTTGGGTCTTGCCTGGCTGGCTGCATGCGGTCCAGACGGCGGGTCTTCATCGAACAACAACAACATCAATCCACAACCGGATGCCTACGTATTTCCAGATGCCACTCCCAGGCCGGATGCCGCGACCTGCGAGGATCGCTGCCCATCCGCCGGCGACGTTCAATGCGTCACCGGCGGTTACCAGGTTTGCGGGAACTTCGATCAGGACGACTGTCTCGAATGGGGCTCTGTGCAGCCTTGCGACCCTGGTGAAAAGTGTGTAAACGGAGAGTGCCAGGCCACCTGCACAGACGATTGCCCTGGGGCCACGGCGGTGCGATGCGCCCCCGACACCGAGGGTGTCCAACCTTGTGAGCAGGGTCAGGACGGCTGCTGGCACTGGGGCCAGACGGTCCCCTGTGACCAGGGAGAAACCTGCAGTGCCGGCACCTGCTCGGCTACCTGTCAGAACGAATGTGCCGAGACGAGCAGACAATGCGCCGGCGACGGCTACCAGGTCTGTGGTGACTACGACTCAGACGATTGTCTCGAGTGGGGGCCCATCACTTCCTGCGGAGACGGGGAAACCTGCTCGAACGGAGAGTGTTCGGCCTCTTGCACCAACGAGTGCACCCAGGGTGCCAAGCGGTGTGACGGGGTGAGCGGATATCAGGAATGCGGTGATTTCGACAGCGATCCCTGCCTGGAATGGGGAGCAACCACCAACTGTCCCCAGGGGGAGACCTGCTCCAACGGCGAATGTGCGGCGAGCTGCCAGGACGAATGTGAACTCAACGTCCAGGAATGTACGGCATCGGGCGACGGGTACCGTGTCTGTGTCTCGGGCGATGCGGGCTGCGCCGTCTGGGGGCCGGTGCATTCCTGTTCGGATGGTCAGACCTGCGACAATGGCCAATGCACCGATTCTTGTAGCTGCGACTTCTTCCCGGGCATCTGCGAGGTCGAGGCCCCGGGCTCCAGCGTTGCTTGTAGTTGTGACGACGACTGCACCAACGGATCGCCCTGTTCTGCCGACAGCCATTGCGACTCCTGGTGTCCTGCGGGTGAAGACCCGGATTGTGACTGCACCTGTGACTACAATGAGTATTGCGAGGCCGCATCGCCGGGCACCACCGACACCTGCACCTGTGATCCGGACTGTGAGCCGAATGAATCCGCCTGCAGTGACGATGGGCATTGTGACTCATACTGCCCGGACGGAGACGACCCCGACTGTCCCGCGGGTACAGTGGATCCCTGCAGGGATCGCTGGATGAGCATCGGGTGGCTCTGGGGCGATGAACTCATGCTGGACGGTTCCTACGATCAGCCGGACCCGGATGAGGGCGGCAGTTGGGTGTTGCTCAGCCCGGACCTGGTTTCCGGCTCGGGGGAGATTTTCGCGGAGTTTGCCGCCGAGCATTCAGACTGTGTCCAGGGAATTCGCGTGGAGGTGTACGGTTACGACGATGCCCTTCTCGGCGACGGCGCGGAATTCTATCTCTACAATTGGGACACGTTCACCTTCGATCTCCTGGCGGACCAGACCGTGGGGTCCTCTGAAGATTTCTATGACAACGAAGTCGTGGATCCGCAGCCCTACATGTATTGCGGTGCCGAGAAATGTTACGTAGACGCCAAGATCCGAGCCAGTGCCTGGGACAACACGCACGTTTTCTGGGTCGAAGTTTATGTGCATATGGCTCCCTGACAGCGACGTGCCTGCATTTGCCCGCCACGGTGGATGCAGGCATCGTTCCCTCCGCCCCATGACGGCTCCCTCCTGACAACCACACCTTTTTGACGAACGAGCCTACAAAGAACGGAGCATCTCCAGATAGAGCTTGCAGCGCCGGTTTTCGGGATCCATGGCGAGCGCTTCTTCGAGTTCCGAGACAGCGTCCTCGATGTGACCCTGCCGATACAGGGTGAAGCCCAGGTGAATCCTGGCTGGAATGTAGCCTGGGTGTTGGGTTTTAGCGCGCCGAAGTTCGCGCTCGGCGCGATCGAGCTCACCCTTGTCCCGGTAGGTGTTTCCGAGCTTGGTGCGGATGTCCACGAAGTCGGGTGCCATGCGCAGGGCCTTGCTGTATTCTTCGATGGCCTCGTCGTAGAGCCCGAGGCCGTGATAGGCCGAGCCCAAATCTGCATGCATGTTGGCTAGCTTGCCCTTGGCATAAGGGTCGAGGCGTTTCGGTGAGGCCTTGGAGATCGCCACTGCCCTGCTGTAAACCACCCGGGCTTCCTCGTATCGCCCGAGATCGTTGTACGTGACAGCCAGGTTCAAGGCCGCGTCTGTGTAGTTCGGGTTGATGGACAGAGCCTGTTCGAGCAACGTGGCGGCGTCTTCGAGTCGGCCCTGATTGTGATAGATCACCCCGAGCATGTTGAGGACATCGGCGAAGCCGGGATATTCCTTCAGGATGCGACGAAAGATTTTTTCCGCCTCTTCGAAATGATTCTGGTCGAATGCCTCCTTGCCCATGGCCAGGAGTCTCTTGATGTGTTCTTCCATACCCGTTTTCTCCTCAGTCGGGCCTGTCCGACGCTTTGTCTAGGATCCCTTGTGGTTCCTTTTCCTCGAAAGACGTGTTTTTGCCGTCTTGTCCATATAATGCAAATAGAGCCTCGCTCTGGCCGCATTGGGATCGGCTGGGTATTTCTGAATAAGTTTTTCGAACAGAATCCGCGCCTTGGCTGGATGTTTCATTTTCAAGTGGGTCTTGGCCAGGAGCAAGAGCACAGATGGTTCGTATCCGGCATCGGGATAGCGGCGGATCAGGCCTTCCAGTCTCAGGATGGCTCCCTTGGGTTTGCCGCGGGAAAGATAGAACTTGGCCACGTAGAGTTCATGTCGAGCGAGTCTTCTCAGGGCCTTGTGATAGTACTTGCGGGCCCTGGGTGCGTACTTCGAATCGCCGAAACGTTGCAGGAATACTCGGAAGACCTTGGCTGCGCCGACGACCGGTGTCAGGTCCTTTTCGTAGGAAGGGGGCAGCAGCCACCAATCACTCGGCACCATTTTCCAGTGACAATGACCGATCTGGAACGGCACGTATCCGGACTGCACGGCCTGGTGACCGGGATGATCTTTGAGAAACGACTCATATGCCTGGATCGCCGCCAGATATTTTCCCTGTTTGTAGAGCAGATCGGCCATGTGGAGTTCGGCGAGCACCACATATTTGGAGAGCACGAATTTGTCTCTGACGAACTTGAAGTACTTCTTGGCTTCTTCGTAGTTGTGTTTCCGCATGGCGCGGACGGCCTTGCGGTAGTTCTGTTTCGCTGTGGCCGAATAGTTGAGCGGGCCGGTCACCTTGGGCCTGGAAGAACAACCCAACAGAGCCAGGCTCATCAGCGCTGCCAAAATGTGTTTCATCGATTTCTCCAAGTCGCTTGGTTGTTTTTCGGAGATCGTCTCGGGGTTGTCAACTCCGCCGAACCACCGAAACGCACGATCGGTGAGAAGCGGGCCGCAAGGATTCCTCAGTGGTTGCCGTTTCTCTGAGACGATGGCCTGGCTGATCAGTTCCCCGAGGGGCCAGGATCGTCGGGCTCATCGAGTACCCGCCGCAAGGTCTCCAGGATCGTTTGTCTGGAAAAGGGCTTGGGAAGGAAACAGACGTCCTGGTCCAGGATGCCGGCATGAGCGATTGCATTGTCCGTATAGCCGGAAATATAGAGCACCCTGATGTTGCGGGTTTGTTTCATGCGTTCTGCCAGGATGCGGCCGTTCATGCCGGGCATGATGACGTCTGTGATGAGCAGGTCGATGGGCCCTTGGTGGCTTTCGGCCAGGGCGAGTGCCTCGGCGGCATTTGCCGCCGAGAGCACATGGTAGCCGTTTTGCTCGAGGATTTTCGTCAGGGCCAGACGCACTGCATCTTCGTCTTCTGCCACCAGCAGGGTCTCGTCGCCGCCTAACATCTGTTCGGCCACCCTGCGGGCTTTGGCGTCGGGCTCCAGGGTCCCTTCCACGGTGGGCAGGTAGATCTTGAAGCATGTCCCCCTGCCAGGCTCGCTGTAGCACCAGATCGACCCACCGCTTTGCTTGACGATACCGTAGACCGTGGAAAGACCCAGACCGGTACCCTGACCGGGGGCTTTTGTCGTAAAGAAAGGATCGAAGATTTGTCCCATGGTTTCTGCGTCCATGCCAATTCCTTGGTCAGTGACGGCAATCATGGTGTAGGTGCCGGGCGTCACTTCTTCGTGGGTGCGGCAGTAGGACTCATCGAGATGGACCGTCGCGGTCTCGATGATGACGCGACCGCCTTCGGGCATGGCGTCTTTCGCATTGACCACCAAGTTCATGAGGACCTGCTCGATCTGGCCCGGGTCTGCCTCGATGTGACCGACCTTCCGGCCCAGCGCAACCACCAGGTCTCTGTCCTCACCGAGGACCCTGCGGAGCAAGTTTTCCATGTCCGAAACGATGTCATTGATATCGATGGTTTTCGGGCTGAGTATCTGGCGTCGGCCGAAGGCCAGGAGCTGCTGGGTCAACCGCGCCGCCCTGTCACTGGCATCCAGGACTTCCTGGAGATCGGCGCGGGATGGATGTTGCGGGTCCAACTGGCGCATGGCCATGTCGGTGTAGCTCATGATTGCAGTGAGCAGGTTGTTGAAATCGTGGGCCACACCGCCAGCCAGACGGCCGATGGCCTCGAGCCGCTGGGCCCGACGGAGCTGTTGTTCGAGGAGTTGGGCCCGACGTGTTTCTTCTTGGACATTGAGGGCCACGGCCAGGGGGCGCAGGAGCATTTCAGCCCCTGTTCGAGCCTCACGCATATCCTGGGCCGCTATGTCGGCCAAGACCAGGGCGCCCAGGATCTTTCCTGACGTCTGCATGGGCACCAAGAGCAGATTTTTGGGATGCGGATGTCGGCCGGGCAAGACTCTGTCGGCATGCCAGGTTTCATCCAAGACAATCCCTTCGCCCTCATCGAGAACCCTTCCGAGCAAGGTGCCCTCTGTGCGTATCCTCAGCCCGGGGGGGGCGATTCCTCCTTCCGGCCTGGCCCAGTGATTCAGACTTGGGGAACGCCGGAGTTTTTCCGACTCGTTGGTTTTTTCTTCGGGAGACCAGGGCGAATCTGAAGCCACCACGTAGACGACTCCGTGACGGTCTTTCGACACCACCAGACCCCAACCTGCGCCGACCTCTTCCTCGATGGCCGAGAGCGTTCGGGCCGCTACGGCCGTCAGTTCGATGGGCCCGAGTGTATCGAGGGCCAGGTCCGCAATGTGATGGACGATTCTTTTTTGTCGGTGGGCTTCCTTCCATGCGTCTTCTCTGTCCATGGCGAGAGCGGCCAGAGTGCCGAAGGAGGATGCAATCGCTGCGTCTCTGTTGGCGAATCCGCCCTTTCTGTTTGCAAAGGCCAGGAAGGCTCGGGTTTTGTCGCCCAACAAGATGGGCACCACCAGAAGGTTCTTCAGTGCGGCTCCCATGTCCTGACCGGCTCCAGGTTGTCGGCCCGGTGGCGCATTGTTCCATAGCGGGGCCGTGGAGAGCCGACCAGCCAGCATTTCCTCGGTGGCTTGCAGAAGCCTCTGGGTCAGAGGCGCCGAACTGCTTTCGGGGCTGAGCCACCAGACAGAGAGTGACCCATCCCGGGTCCGTCTGGCCACGGTGCCAAGAGATGCTCCTACGAGATCCCGGCATTGTTCCATGATTGTCTGGAGCATACTCTCCAGGGAACCGCCTTCCAGGATCGTCTTCGAGACACGGTACAGGGCACTGATTTCGTCTTTTGCCTCGACGGCTCTGCGGGCCTCGTTCTTGAGTGTGTTGTGCTCGTCTTGGCGGGAAATGGCCTGTCCAAGCATTGCCCCAAGTTCTTCGATGAGCAGGATTTCTTCTTCGTGGAATGCCTCTGAATGGCACCTGTGCATGGCCAGCACGCCCCATGCCTCAGTGGGTTTTCCAATGTGTATGAGAGCACTGGAGCGCACCTGATGGCTCTGCCAGTGAGCCGGCCGCCGTGGAGCGACCCCGCCGTCGGCGTCTTCTTCTTTGCCGGTCAAGACCAGGGCCTTGTGTTGTTTCGACGCGACGCCCATTGGGCTGTCCCCGTTGTCGGCGATCCGATCGCCCACGAGTTCGTCGGTCCATCCGGTGCCTTGCACCATGAGCCACCCATCGTCTGGGATGTGCTCGAGGATTTCGACCATATCCACGTCCATGAGGTCGAAAAGGAGCTGCGTTGCCTGCCTCAACAAAGGGGCCAGTTCACGTTCCACCAGGACGAGACGGGCCAATTGGACGTATGCCTCCAATCGGCGCTGGCGCATCCCTTGTGTTCTCGCTTCGTTCCTGTTTCCCGTGTGTGATCCTGGCATGGCCGTGGCTCCTTGTGCCGGCTTCGGTCTCTTTGTGGCCTGCGTTCGCTTCCTTGCCCACCCCCATCGTTTATCGACTCAACGGGATTTTTCGGGACAAAACCCCGATACCCCCCAAACTCTGGACCGCGTCGTTTTGCGGCGCTCTTTTCGATCCGCATCCAAGGTAGCACGGCGCGAACTCTACGGCCAGGGGTATCGGGCAAGTGGTAGGGAGGTCTCAACGAAAGGGGCGTCCCCTTGTTTCTATCTGGTTTCTTGTTCGT
>CAZIJS010000008.1:0-10412 GCA_964539505.1 uncultured Myxococcales bacterium | reverse complement strand
TATCTGGTTTCTTGTTCGTCGAGTTGCTGCCGTATGAAGGCCGATGCGGTGTCGGCGGGCAGGAACTGGCCGAAATGTCCTTCACAGAGTACGTCTGGCTCGATTGCCAGCAGTTTCATCATGCTCTCTCGCCAGGCGGCCAGGTCGGAGCCGAAATCCCGATGGAACGGACCGTGGATGTCCTGGCCGAAGAGTACTTTCCGGCCTGCTGTCGCCTGGAGGACAGACACCGATCCCGGGGTGTGGCCCGGCGTGTGGATCACTTCGAGATTGCCCTGGGAGAAAGCCAGGGTCCGTCGTTCACCCTCGATCTTTTCGTCTACGGGACAGGGGGGCAGATGCATTCCATACCAGGATGCGGCAGAGGCCCGCTCGTCGCCGCGTTCCAGGATCCATGCATCGGCCTGGTGCATGACCACCCGGCATCCGCTGTCGCGTCGGACGGCTGCTGCGGCGCCCACGTGGTCGATGTGCCCGTGGGTCAGGAGCAGGGTGTGGATTTTCGTCGGGTCGTGACCCGTGGATGCGATGTTGTCTTTCAACGCGTCCCAGTCTGGTCCAAGACCGCAGTCCAAGAGAACGAGGTCTCCCACGTCGATCAGGTAGCAGAGGCAGTCTCCGGCCTTCGTCAGATGTCCGCCCCCCACCACCCAGATTTTCTTGACCACTTCTTCGGCTCTCGCTGTCATCCCAACGCTCGTTTCGTTCAATCGCGTTTCGCGCCGACCCTGTCGGCTCTTGGCTCGTGGCCCTACTCCACGAGGAGTGTGGAGACATTGCCCAAGCCTGTCAAGGCGCCCGCGATGAGGCTGGCCGGCCATTGCTCGGGGCGTTGACAACCAGGAGTCTGGATGACAGAAAGCAACGTCGAGCGATCACAGAAAAATCCGATTGTGCGCTGCGGACCATTGGGCTGCAGCCAGAAGAAAGGGCGACAAATTCATGGAAAAAGCAGTTACCCAACGCATCATTCGGCGCTATGCAGACAGACTCCTGTCTTCTTTGTCAGTGGATGTGGCCATCGTGGGGGCAGGGCCTTCCGGTTTGGTCTGTGCATACGATCTGGCCAAAGCCGGAAAGACCGTGGCATTGTTCGAGCGGAAAGTGTCCCCAGGAGGAGGCGTGTGGGGTGGCGGCATGCTCTTCACCGAACTGGTGGTTCAGGCCGAGGTGGCACCCATGCTCGACGAGTTCGGCATCCGCCACTCAGCTCCCGAGGAAGGCCTGGTGACCGCCGATTCGGTGGAGACGGCCTCGGCCCTGGTCTATCGGGCGGTCAATACCGGTGCTCGGCTCTTCGTTGGCATGACGGTGGAGGACGTGGTCTTTCAGCGAGATCGCGTTGCCGGGGTCGTGGTAAACTGGTCTGCTGTGCTCGACGAAGGGCTCCACGTAGACCCCCTGGTTGTGGGGGCGGCCTTCGTGGTGGACGCCACGGGCCATGACGCGGGGTTGACCCAGAAGGTGGCCCGCAAGGCCGGGATCGAACTCAACACCGAAACCGGCGGCGTCATGGGGGAAAAGCCCATGTGGGCCGAAGAGGGAGAAAAAGCGACCGTGGAAAATTCCGGGGAGGTCTACCCAGGTCTCTTCGTGTCCGGCATGGCGGCCAACGGGGTGCATGGCGGATTCCGCATGGGGCCCATCTTCGGTGGCATGTTTCGTTCGGGCCGCAAGGTGGCCGGGCAGATCCTCGAACGGCTCGATTGATTCCTTGGCTTGGTGCCTCCAGACTTTGGATTGTCGTTTCCCTTGTGTGGTGATAATATCTTTTGGCTCCACGGTGGGTAAAAAATGCTTTTTTCGGCATGCCGCGACGTAGCGCAGCGCCGGAGACTGCGCCCGATGTGTCTGCTGCGTTGGTAGAGTCTGGCAAGATCTGGTCGGCTGGCTGGGTCGGTGGACTCGCGGTGATTCCAGGAGGAATTTGGATGGAACCCAACCGACCGGGACCGGATTCCCCCTTGGGCCGGAAGAGCCCGGCTGGTCGTCGTTCGAGTCACAGTGGCATGGGATCGAGCTTGTCCGAGGTGATCTTTCCCCAGGCCGACGAGATCCATAAAGGCACCATGGTGGGAGACTACCGGATCGAGGGCCGACTCGACGAAGGCGGGATGGGTACGGTGTATCGGGCCGTGCATCCTGTGATTGGCAAAAAGGTGGCGATCAAGCTCCTCCATCCCCACGTGGCCACCCAGGAGCTTGCTGTGGCACGGTTCATCCAGGAAGCCCGGGCGGTCAATGCGATCCGCCATCCTTCCATCGTGGACATTTTCGGGTTTGGCAAGCACCGGGATGGACGACAATACATCGTCATGGAGTTCCTCGACGGTGAGCATCTCCTCACCTTCATCGAACGCCAGGGCCCACTTTCTCCCCTCAGGCTGTGTAGTCTCGTGCGACGCATTGCAGAACCCCTGGCTGCAGCCCATGCAAAGGGCGTGGTGCACCGGGATCTCAAGCCGGAAAACGTGTTTCTCCTGGGCCAGGACAAGCCTTCCTGGCCACCGCCGATCAAGTTGCTGGACTTCGGTTTGGCCAAGCTCGTCGAAAAACAATTTCAGTCAGGGCCCCAGACCAGGACCGGTTCCACCGTGGGTACGCCGTATTATATGGCCCCGGAACAATGTCGGGGCAGGCCCGTGGATGCCAGGACGGATGTCTATGCCCTTGGTGTCATGATGTATGAGATGCTCACGGGGCGGGTGCCTTTCTATGCCGAGGCTGCAGTGGACGTGCTGTACATGCACCTCAATATGGACCCGGAACCACCATCGGTGTTCGCCGAGGTTCCAGAGCCTCTCGAACGCCTCGTGCTCGACTGCATGCGCAAACCCGCAGACCTCAGGCCCCAGTCGATGAATGCGGTGGTGGCAAGGCTCGAGGCCGTGGAACGTGAGCTGACGGCTGCCACCCCAGGGGCACAGGCATCGTTCGAGGATCTCGTGGTGCAAACGGCCGAGTTGCTTCTGACAGGGGCACCCCAGGACCAGTCCGGCCACGACGACGGTGCATCGGACCACAGGGCACAGGCCCGCTTCGGCCAGAACCTTCCCTCGGTGCAGCCCGAAGCGGTGGGAGGCGGGCAGACGGGTCCCGGGGCCGTTCAGACGGACGGGGCGCTGTCGTCGCCCAAAGAAAGGTCTGATTCGTCGGACCGTGACATCACTCAGCAAGTGGCGGTGCCTCTGCCCGCACCGACTCGGTCGCCCAAGAGCCTCGTGCCCTTTGTCATTGGGGTGGGGCTCGGTGTCCTGGCTGGGGTGGCTTTGGCCTACGTTCTCTTTCGGGTTTTCTGATCGGCGAGTGGGGAGCCTCTTTCAGAAGGGCGGCTCGTCTCTTTCCGTCTCGAGAGCATCGGGTAGTGGCGGCGTCCGTCCTACGAGAGCGCCTTGGCCGCTTGCTCATAGGCGGCATAGGCTTGCTCGCTGTAGAGCACGAACCGGACGAGCCGGAGGGTCGTTGCATTCTGTCTCAGAAAATCCGCCACAGCGGAGAGTGCCACCGGCGCAGCCTCGTTCAAAGGGTATCGGTATGCACCGGTGGAGATCGAAGGGAACGCCACCGATTGGAGACTCTGCTTTTCTGCCAGGGCCAGAGAGTTTTTGTAGCAATCGGCCAGGATGTAAGGATCTTTTGGTGCCCCCGAGTAGATGGGGCCCACTGTGTGGATCACATGTTTGGCCTTCATACGGCCGGCGGACGTGATGACAGCCTGGCCGGGTGGCAGGCGGCCCTGGCTCGCCACGATTCGTTTGCACTCTTCTTTGAGGCCTGGTCCCGCCGCCTTGTGGATGGCCCCGTCTACGCCGCCGCCGCCCATGAGTCCCGAGTTGGCCGCATTCACCACGGCGTCTGTGTCTTGTTCGGTGATGTCTCCCTGGATAAGCTCCAGGACGGATTTGCCAAGAGTGATGGACAGGCTCATGGTTTGCTCCCTTCTCCTTCGGTCGGGGGTGCCTCGTCTCCCTGGACGGGATGCGTCGACGCTCTCGGTCCGAAGCGTCGTTCCATGGCTTCGAGTCGTTTTTCAAGGTCGCGATTTTTCCGGGCAAGGATGACCAGGTACAAAAACAGCACGCCCCAGAAGGCCAGGTACGCGGCGAGCAGGGCTGCCAGGGTTGCGCGCGAAGGCTGGGAATCCGGCGATGGCCGAGGCGCTCTGTAAGGGACGAACCCCGATCCGCTGACTGTGGTCTGCGGCTTTTTCGGCGGATTGTGGTCGGTCCTCGCGGCCGGGGAGTGTCGTCTTTTGGATGAGGCTTGGCGGACCGTCTGACCCGTGGGGCCGGCCCATGTCCTGGTTGGAAGGCCGACGAGCAGGGTCAGACCGAGGACCGTGGCACCCAGGGTCCTAGCGAGTGCCTCGACCTTGATGAGTCGGCTCTGGAGTCTTCGTTGGCGTAGGGCCTGGCCGAGCAGGAGTCCCCAGAGACAGGTGGCTGCGACCAGGGAGATGAGCAAGGTCGCGGCATAGCGACCCGACAGGGAGGGTACCAGACTCGTAGGAGGATGGTGGCCTCCGGCCCACCAGCGCACCGACAGATACACCAGCGGCACTTCGAAGGCGCCGAGCAAGGCCAGCAGCAAGGCCGTCCTGCGCCCTTGAGGACCTGCGCCTCGAACTACCAGCGCCACGGCATACGTGAGCCAGCAGACCAGGGACGTGGTGAGCCTGGGTTCCCAAATCCAGGGCTTACCCCAGGCTCTCCAGGCCCAGAGGGGCCCGGTGATCAGCACGATCACACCATAGAGCACCGTGAGGTCCGTGGCGGCGGCGGCCAGGTGGTCTGGCTGGTCCCACAGCAGGGAGCGGGCAGAGGCCAGGCCGGCAAGGATGGCCGACAGGAGCATGATCCAGGCAGCGGGCACATGGAAAAAGAATATCTTAAAGTCCAGGCCCAATCCTTGTGCCTCGGGTGCCCAGAGGAATACGAGGGTGACTGCCAGGCCCATGAGCAGGGCAGTAGCGGCCAGGGCGAGTTCATGGCCCTTCTGTGAGGAGTCCATGGGCCGCGCCTTGGTGCGCTGTTTCTCTGATGCCTCGATGTGGTTGGTGGTTGTGCGAAAATCCGATCGTGTCATGCTCATGTCCTTGGTGCATCGCCGCTCGTCGCGCAGATACTATCCTGCGGCTGTCACCTGGCAAGACGCAAATCCCAATAGTGGAAAAATGAGCCATGTGCGGTGGGGATCGATTTTCGTCCAGTCCGTTTTTTTCGCTCACTCCCACATGAGGGTTGTGCGGAAACGATCCGCTCCAAGGAACATTCGGAGGTGCATCATGCGTCGAGCCAATCACATCGTTCGGTTGACGGTTATCACTCTCGCAGCGGCTGCCACCTGGGCCTGTATCCAGCGGCCCATGAAGCTTCCGCAGCCCAGCACGCAGTCTACGCAGACTCTGATACAGCGCCTGTCGGATTCCAGGGATGTCGACATCCTGTTTCTGGTGGACAGTTCCGGCTCGATGTCTCAAGAGCAGACCGAACTCAAGGATCGGTTCAACGTGCTCATGCAGACTTTGGCCGGCGGCCCGGAAGGGCTGCCAGACGTGCACATCGGTGTGGTCACCCCGAGCATCGGGATTGCTCCCTACCAGGGCCTGGGTAACTGTGACCCCTCCATGAGCGACAAGGGTATCCTGGGCATGGCGCATGGAGCTGCCAACGGCCCGGATCTTGCTCGAACCTGCATCGGTGAGGGCCAACGCTACATCGTGGACGTTGCTCCCAAGGGTTGTGACGTCGATCGGGAGGCGGACCGCTGCAGTGAGGATTCCTGCAGTCAGTCCCACTGCGATGCCATGGCCCGAGGATCGGAGCGTCTCGTCCTGGTTCATGACGACAAGGGTTGTCCGAGATGTCGAAACTACGAAGGGACGCTGGAAGAGGTGTTTCGGTGCCTGGCTTCCGTGGGAGAAAACGGCTGTGGGTTCGAACAACAGCTCGAGGCCGTACGGCTTGCTCTGGACGAATCTGCCACTCCACAAAACCAGGGATTTCTCCGGGACGCTGCCCTGCTTTCGGTGGTGTTCATCACCGACGAAGACGACTGTTCGGCAGCAAGCCCCGACGTGCTCTTTCGCCCGGACGACGATCCCTCGACTTGTGCCGCGTCCCAACTGGGCTGTCGAGACAACCTGCGCTGTTTCGAGTTCGGGATGACCTGTGACGAGGATGCCCGCTCGGTGGGAACCAAAACCAACTGCCGTCTCAGGGAAGAATCCGACCCGAACAACCTCTTGCAGCCCATCAGCCGCTATCTTGCGTTTTTCGAGGCGAATTTCGATCCGCAATACACCCTTGTCGCGTCCATCAGCGGTCCTGTCACCGACCAGGTGGCGGTGACCATGAACCAGAACGGCCACCCCGACCTGGGCCCATCCTGTGCCCAGGGAGGTGGCTGGGAGGCCACGCCGTCCTTTCGAATTCAGTCCTTCCTCGATGGATTCTATCGGGAATTGAATGATGCCGCCACGCCGAGCTGGGCGTTTACGAGCATCTGTTCGGGAGATTTTACCGGAGCCATGACCAAGATCGCCGAGAGTATCAACACCAAGCTGGCACCAAGGTTCGCCATGCCCCTGGGCGGATACTGCCGAAACGGTGCCCAGGGGATGGCATGTGCCCCCTGTCTGCCGGACTGTCGAGTCACCCAGTTCTGGCATAGGGGCAGAGACGACCAGAAGCGCTACCAGGTTCCCTGGTGTGGTTCCCTGTGCAGTGCGGGGCCCTGCAGGCCGGCAGACCTGGAGCCCTGCTCCTCGGGAGAAGGCGCTACTTGCCGCTGTGACGAGCCGCTCTATCCCACCAAAGTGGCTGGTCAGGTGGGCTGCGCCAGGCTGCATTTTTCCTACGGAGCCCTGGACAGGGACAAGGCGCCCGAACTGACCGAGTTGCTGCCGGTCCGAGAGCCGTCCTGCAGCGGCCTGGGATGCAGCGTCGCCACGGACGGACGGGCCGCGTCCTGCTGGTATGTGGCCACCGACGACAGCGGCCGCGCCACGGTGAAGGTCGCGGCAGCGGATTCTTTCGGTCCCGGCATGACCGCAGAGATCGCCTGCAAGCTCGTGCCGGACAAAGAACCCCTCTGCCGGGACGGAAAGGACAACGATCAGGATTGTCTCGTCGATGACGAAGATCCCGACTGTGCCATGCCTTTGGCCGGATCGGGCGGTGGGTCCGTCAAACAGTAGGGCCTTGTCGAAGAGACGTCTGCGCGCCTTCCTTGTTTGCTGGTCTTGTCGTGGATGGGGCTGATGGTTGTTCAACGCCGTACCAGGGCGGGAAAAATCCAGAGTCCCAGAATGCCTACGATCAGGTCGAATCCTGCCAAGAAACCGAGCCAGTCGGTGGCGGATCGAGCAGTCTGGGCCGCGCCGAGCAAGGCGCCAGTGGCCCTGCCCGATGCCAACACCACCGGCACCACCAGGGGCATCATGGCCAAGGTGACCACCAGGTCGGTTTGTTCTCCGCCCATGCGCACTCCGAGCAAGCCGGCCAATTCCGCCAATCCCAGGCTCCCGAGTAGAATCGTGATCACAAGCAGGCTCCATGGGCCGGAGACATGGGATTCGAACAACAAGAGGCAGAGGATCAGGCTCGACGCTGCGATCAACGAGAGCACCACCAGGGCAACGAGGGTCTTGGCCAGGAACAGGGCCTGGGGCACCAATGGTCCGGCCAGGAGTATGTCGAGGAGTCGGCCATCGAACTCGGCGCGGTAGAGACGCGAGGAAACCAGGACCGAGGCCAGGGTGGCTCCGATCCAGAGGGCGGCGGGGGCCATGGATGGCTGCGGCGTTTTGGAGGCGAAGGCCAGGAGCAGTGCGCTCGTCACGGCGAGCAGGCCTGAGGTGACCGTGAGATCGGGCCGTTGCACCTCGGCCCGCAGATCTTTGCGGACAAACGCCCATGTCTGTCGGGCCAGGTTCAATGTCCTGCTCCTGGGACATCGCCTGTCCCTTGTTTTCCTTGTCGAGACGAACTGGTGTCTGCTGTTTTCACCCGGCCATCGTCGAGTTCGATGACCTGGGCATCCATGTGGGCGCAGAGCAGTTCGTCGTGACTGGCCACGACCACGACCGCCCGTTGCGCCTTGCGCATGAGGAGCTGGGCGAGTCGGATTCTGGATGCTCTGTCCAGGCCGGAGTCTGGTTCATCGAGCAGCAAAATCTCCGGGTCGGTGAGCAGGGCCCGCGCCAAGCCCACGCGGCGCCTTTGTCCGTGGCTCATCTGTCCGCAGGGTTTTGGATCCTGCCAGTCTATCCCCATTTCTTCGAGGAGGCTGCGAGAGTGGGCCATAGGGGATGTGAGCCCGCAGACCCTAGCATGGAACAAAAGATTGTCTGCGGCCGGCATGTCTTGATAGACTACGGCTCCCTGGCCGAAAAAAGAGAGTTTGTCGCGGATCTTGTCGCGGGCCAATGGGCCCTGCGACCCGAAAAAGAGCACGCTGCCTTCGGATGGGCGCAGCAGTCCGGCGACAATGGACAGGAGCGTGGACTTTCCGCTGGCATTGGGGCCGGAAATGATCGTTGGTGTTGCCCGTTCGAATCGCGCCGTCACCCCCACGAGGGCGTAGGCGGCTCCAAAGCGCATCCAGACGTCCTGGCACAGGACGGCGCTCACCTCTTCTCGGGTCAGGGATGCTCCCTGCTGGTTAACCTTGTCGAGATCGGCTGTCATCATCCGCCGATGTCTACCATGGCTGCATTCTTCGGCCATTGGATCCTGGGCCGTTTTGCAGCGGCTGCTTTGGTAGCCTCTGCCAGGACGGCTTTTTGACCACCTTGGTGCCAGGCAGCCCGCAAATCGGCCTCCACCGGGCCGGCAAGACATGTCTGGAGGCCGCCTCGGGCCGTGATCCGGCCGCGATTGCAGCGCTCGCAGATGTGACCCGTGACCGAGGCGATGATGCCCAAACGCTGCCCCTCCTGGGTTTCGAAATAGAGGCTTGGTCCGCCCTGCGCGTCGGGCCCCAAGGGCGAGAGGGGGCCGACAGTCTCTTCGATGCGAGCCAGGATGCTTCCCGCAGACAGGAGCCGACTCGAGTCGCGGCCCAAGGGCCCCATGGGCATCAGCTCGATGAATCGGGGCGTGGCACCCAGTTGCCAAACCTTGCGGCAGATGTCTCCCAGTTCCTGATCGTTGATGCCGGCGCAGACCACGGTGTTGGTGCGCAGGGGGGTCAAGCCACAGCGCCGCGCCTCCTCGATGCCTTCGATGACCGATCCGAGGCCGTCGCGTCCGGTGATCGCTGCATAGGTCCGGGCCGAGACGCTGTCCAGGCTCACGTTCACCCGGTCCAGTCCCGCCGAGGCCAGACTCCGGGCACGTCGGGCCAGGCCGAGTCCGTTCGTGGTGAGGCGAAGATGCGGCCTGGGCACCAGGTTCGACAAGCCCGAAACAATTTCTTCCAGGTCCGGCCGTATCAGCGGCTCGCCGCCGGTCAATCGGATCGTGGTGACTCCCACCGGAACCAACGATTCGGCGATTCCGAGAATTTCCTCTTTTGTGAGTTCCCCTTCCCGAGCAATCGGTGATTTTGCCCTGCTGCCCGCCGGTCGACAGTAGAGGCATTGTTCGTTGCAGCGGTCGGTGAGTGAAATCCGCAGGGACGTCAAGGCCATGCCCCGGGCATTGACCAGCGGAGACCTCCTGTCCAAGACGAATGCATTTCCGTTCGATGGACCGGTGTTTCCGGGCTGCGCAAACTGGATCTGGCTTGCTGCGTTGGACTCGCGGCGCTGCATCACGGAGTTTGGATCTTTCTCGTGGTCATCGGTTGAGCTCGCGGACCAGGTGGCCCAGTTCCGGGAGCAGGAGTTTCGTCAGGCCCAGCTCCACTGCTTTGGGAGAGCCTGGCAGGGCAAAGACGGCCATGGACCCCAGGGCACCGCCCACTGCCCTCGAGAGCATGGCCGCCGGTCCGATCTCCTGGAAGCTGAGGAAACGAAACAGCTCACCGAATCCGTCCAGTTTCTTCGTCAACAGCCCCGTCACCGCCTCGTAGGTCCGATCTCTATGCGACAGCCCGGTTCCGCCGGACAACAGGACACAGTCGGTTTCGCCGTCCAGGGCCAGGTCCCTGAGCAGGGCCGCCACTGCCTGGGGTTCGTCGGGCAGGATGTGACGCCCTGCGACCTGGTGGCCGGCCTCGATGAGGAGGCGTTTTGCCAGGTCACCCGAGACGTCGTCTTTGGTGGTTCTGCTGTCAGACACCGTCACCACGACGCATCGGACCGAAGACGGTGCGAGCTTTTTGTGTTCTTCGACGCTCATGGCCGGCCACAACCTCCTTCGTGGAACGCTGCGATGCATGAGCCTAGCAGTACATAGTCTTTATGGTCAAGACAGACGGTGATGCAGCGACACCGCAACAAGTGCGTGTCTCCGGAGGTTTCTGTC
>CAZIJS010000007.1:31604-49220 GCA_964539505.1 uncultured Myxococcales bacterium | reverse complement strand
ACATTCCCATCTACATGTCCCATGACCTCGTCCACTGGTCACGCCTGGCCAACGGAGCCTTCGGGCAGAATTCTCAACCCGGGAGCTCACTCGACTTTCCCAATGGGCACTTCTGCTCACTTTGGGCGCCCGACCTCACTGAGGTGTCGTCCGGAGTGTTCATGCTCAGCTTCACGGCCACCCGATGGACCGACAGCCAAACCAACTGCCCCGGCACAGTGGAAAACAGCGGCGTGTATCTGGCATCGTCTTCGACCGTCACCGGCCCTTATGCCACCAGCCCACACCCATGGGAACCCTTCCCGGCGGGGGCAAACGAAACGACCTGCCCGCAGACTACCAGAGACGCCCTGCCCCACAGCGTGGACTATGCATCCGGAGGCTGCCAGTCAAACTACTGCCACAAAATCATTCGTCTGGATTCAGACACCTTCCACGATCCCACCACGGGCCGTTGGTGGCTCTCCTATGCCTGGTATACCAATATCCCTCCCATGGTGTCCTGGGAGGAGGATAACTACGGTGAGCATACGAGCATCGTGGAACTCGATCCAAACGACCCGTTCGCCGTCCGCTGTGACGACACCACACCTCAAATCTTTCTGGCCAACAGCCATGATCAGGGTCTGCTCAATCGTCTTGCCGCCTCCTGCCCTCGATGCTATGAAATGCTGTCTTTTACCAAGGGGCGCTATGGCGAGGAAGTCGTCAGGGACGGCCATTCCTGGGGCGTGGTCGAAGGGCCCAACCTTTTCCGCCGCGGCGCCTATGTCTATGCGCTGGTCAGCGGCAGTCTGTGGGACTCACCGTATTACCATGTCTTCTGGGTGGCCGCCCCCTCGGTGGAAGAACTGGCCTACACCAATCCGAATAGGATCGTGGGGCGATTCCTCATCCCCAGCCTCGACCAGGCCTTCGGACCCGGCACCGCGGTCTTGGGTCCGGACGGGCAGCACTGGTATTTCGTTCATCACCGACTCGACAGCCAGGCCTGCCAGAACTCAGGGGACTGTTCCCGGGACCTTTGGATCACTCCCATCGAATTCGAAGACAAGGGAGACGGCCTTGGAGATGTCCATATCCGGCCGCAGTTTCCCGCCGAACATCCCACGGTTCAAATCGTCCAGCCTTGAGCCAACCAGATCGAACTGCCAGAGGACGGTGGTACCAGGGATACGTCACCGTAGACTCGGAAACCATCGACCACGAAACCGACCTCTCGGTGCAGCTCCCCTGACCAAACCGCCACCTGCGCTGGACGAACACACAAGACCTTCTCAAAATCACATCCCGTTTCCCATGCTTCGATTCTTGGCCCCCCGTTTCCCAGGCCATATATTTACGCTATAATAGGAGTGTCGCCGGCGCTCACTGAAGCACGGAGGCACGGTTCGATGATAGACGAGACAGTGAGCATATCGGAATTCTTCAAAGAGCAGCTCCTCGAAGCCCTCGAAGATCAACGCGTGGAAACCAGTGACCTGGCCACAGGCTATCTCCTTTCGCTCCTCGAGGAACTCGCCGCTCCCGACAAAGCCCGGATGCCGGACCTTTTGCACCACACCCTCGTGGAACTGATGACCGAAGCCCAACAGCTCCAGGGCAGTGAACAGGCGCAGCGCTGGCGAACCATGGGGGATGCGGTGCTCGTGGCCACGGGCATCTATCGAGGCAGCATCCTGAAAAGAGGCATGGACCTCAACTACTACTTCCTCATGGGCGCTTCGGCCTACCGGCGGGCGGCAGCCATGCACAAAATACTCGGCGGTGCTTCCATCGCCGAACTCTGCAAAGAACTGGGCATCAAGTTGCCCAAACTCTCAGACGTGTTCGAGCAGATCATGGCCAACGTGTCTCTGCAGGGCGATCAAGGCCTGGTCCTCCTCCTGGATCGCTGGCACAAAGACCATGCAACATGGGTCCGCAAGATGCTCAACCGCAGAGGTCTCAAGCTCCCGGGCGGGAAACAGTGACGGCTCGGCCAAGCCATCTCAACAAACTCGATTTTCCAGGAAACGCAAGCGAGCATGGTCCGATAATCCGGGTGTCTCATCGAAAAAAACGATGGGCGGCTTTCCACCGCCCAGGAAACGCACAGGAGGACGGATCATGAATCTTTCCAATATAGGCCCCAGGATGCAGGTCGAGGCCAGCACCACCAGGACCCGGCAGACCATCAAGCCAACTTCGACTTTCAACCAGGTTCTCCGTGGAGGAGCGCAGGTCCTGCTGGCCGGAGCGGAAATCGCATCGAAAGTCATGGGCGGTTCGGTCTTGTCGGCGGCCCTGTCCTCGGCCCGGGCACAAATCGGAGGGCCGGGAGCGCCTTCGGCCAGCGGCGGCGGTTCGGACTTCGATGCGCTCAGGCAGGTCCAGGAGCAAAGCCGCGAAATGAACGTCTTTTTCCTGGATCTCCAACAACGTATGCAGGCGGAAAACAGGCGGTTTACCACCATCTCGAACGTGCTCAAGTCACGGCACGACACCGCCCGAGCCGCCATCAACAACATCCGAAGCTGACGTCTCGTTTGGGCCTTGCCAGACCGACCCCAGACGGATAACAATTGGTGGAGAGAGCCAAGGAACGAAGAAATCATGAAAATACGAAACATCGGGCCCTCCCAGCCCCCAACCGTCCAAAAGACGGAAAAGACCGAAAAGGCAAGCAAGGACTTCGCAGAAGTCCTGGGCAACGAAAACCAAGGCCAAGCTGCGCCCACCAGTGGTCCAGGCTCGGCCATGCGCAGTCAAGCCGCTGGTTCGGTGCTCCGCCCGGAAGAAGTCCGTGAGTTGGCCCAGGCCTATCGAACCGGAAGCATCACGAAACAGCAGTTGACCAGTCGCCTGGTGGAACGCATCGCCCAGCGGGTCCCAGGGCTGTCGGCGTCCGCCAGGTCGCACCTGGTGGACCGACTCACCACGCTCATGGAGCAGGATCCGTCCCTGGTTTCCCGCATGGACCGCATCGATCGTCTGGCGACCAAGAGCTGATCCCTGACAACCGATCGTTTCCAGAATCATCGATGGGTGGGAGCGGAGCCGACGGACGGATCGATGATCCGTCCGTCAGGGCAGAATCGTGATCACAGATCGATGCGATGCACCCCGTAAGGACCAGTGGCCACATACAGAGAGCTTCCGGAAAACACTACGTCGGAAATCCAACCGTCGGTCCTGAGATGCGCCAGGAACCTGGGGCTGTCCAGATTCGACACATCGTAGACGAGGGCTCCAGCCACATACCAGCTTGCTCCGAGCACGAGACGGTTGGCATCCAGGAGCACTGGGACCGCCCAGCGCACCGGCAGGTCCCTGGCAGGACCCATCCGCAGGCGTGATGCCACGCTGAGATCGATGCCCTGCAGGGCCGAAGAAGCCCCATAGGTCTGGGACTGATCGTCGTACCACCAATCGTTGACCACGAACACCGCCTTGTTGCCCGAAATCATGGGAATGGTGGCATTGTCGGGTAAGGCGATCCTGTCCAAGAGGACGGCCAGGTTGCCCTGAAGCTCCAAGGCATTGAAGGTCCGCTCCACAGACCCGTCCGGGCCGTACTGGTAGTCGGCCGTATAGATGAGACCACGACTGGTATCGAACCCCACCACATACCCGGGCACGTTCACCGAAGCGGTGAGACGTGGTGCCGAAGGATCGCTGAGGGCCAGGCGGTCGAAGAAGTAGCGCACGTAGGAACGTTCCGGGTCCCAGGGCACATTGATATACTCAAAGTGGGTGAAGACCAGGTCGTCTCCCGCTGCCATGAGGCCCGAAACCCAGTCCATTCCCTGCAGGGTCAGGCGTGAAACCATGGCGGGGTTGTCGGCATCCGACAGATCCACCACCATGAGTTCGTCCCAACGGCGCTGCTGGGGTTGACCGTCCTCGTCCTCGCCATACGCCCAATCCCAATAGGGCTGGGCCGAGTGGAACACGAGATTCGTGCCAACCTGAACCACGGAATCATAGCTGTAGGGAGCCCAGCCTCCCCAGGAAAGCCAGCCGTAGTAGTAGCCGTAGCTGTCGAAACTCTCGGGAAGAACCAAAGAGCCGGCCAGTCGTGGTGAGCGCGGATCGGACAGGTCGATGGACTGAAGCGTGACCCGGCCCTGGTCCTGATCACGGTACACCACGAAGACGTGGTCCCCTTCGGTGAAGAGACGCGCATACGGTGCAGGCAGAAACACCTCTGCAGTCGGTTCTCCCAAGTCGGGATGAGACAGGGGCATGACCACGATTGCAGTATCGCTGCTGTACCAGTCGCCCACGAGCTGGATCGAGTAGCCGTTGACCAGGGCAAGCTGGGTGACGTTCCGAGACAGGGAAAGGCGTCCCGTCACCAGCGGGTGATCGCGGTCGGTGATGTCGAGAACCTCGAGGCGCTGATCCGACAAGGTCACCAGCCGACCGCCCAGAACCAGGGCCCGGCGAATGTACCCTTTGTGTTCCGCATGTCCCCTGAGCGCCAGACTGTTGCGCGTGAAATCAATGAGCTGCACGCCGCCTCGATAGTGGCCCCAGCCATTGGGAGCATCCACCCATTCCATGAAAGGAACCAGGATCAGGTTCAAATCATCGAGCACTTTGAACACCTTCTCGAAGTTGTCCCGCTCGTCGGTGAGCCAGCCCCAGCCCTCGCCGAAGGCGACCCGGTCGAGAAGGGCCGGGTGACTCAGGTCGGAGACATCGAACAACGAAACCGAAAGGTGCCAGGGGCCCGCGCTGTCGTCGTGGCCAAGGGCCACCAGCCGGTTACCACGGGGAACGATGTGGTCCACCCAACCAGGCATTTCGAGGGCGCCAAGCTGGAGTGGATGCGTTGGATCGGACAAATCGAGGACAAAGAGGGGATCGATCTGCCGGTAGGTGATCACATACCCTCGCGGACCGTCGAATCTGGTGGCCATGACCCGTTCGTCGTCAGGCACCGAAAGCTGCAGCCTGGCGAGGGGACGAATGACCGTGGGGGATTCGACCTGGAACGTGTACAACGAAGGAGCCGAACCACCCCACCAGTCATCGGCCGCAAGGACTCTCAAGACACCGTCGAACTCGTCGAGGCCCCAGCGGTCCCGCACGATCCCGTCAACGTCCACCTGAGCCCCAAGCGCCATGTGGCCTGCCGGATCCGAAATGTCCACGGAGCGAATCTGCGTGTGGTAGGCATCGTAGTCCCAACAAGACGATGCCACGTAGAGAGCCTGCTGGGTCACGTGGATGTGATTGTCCCACCCATCACACTTTTGAAACTGATAGGAATCCACCTGGTGGATGTTGAACGGATCGGCCACATCGATAGACATCACAGTGGTGCTGTCTTCGTCGCTGCCTCCGTCATAGTACCAGAACCAGGAATACCGGTTGGCCACCGCGTAAAGCACGTCTCCCACGATCCGCGTGTCGGTCACCCAACCAGGCATGTGAAACGAGGAGAGCAGGTATGGATTCGCCGAATCCATGACATCCAGGACCGTGACACTGGAGCCCACCTCGGGATCTCCCTCGTCATCCACCGCCCAAACCCGAAAATAGTTGGTCAAGATGACATAGGCCCTGCCATCTCTGACATACATCTCCACCGGGTATCCATAAAGATCGAGATGCCCGAGCATCCTGGGCTGGTCCGGAGTGCTCATGTCGATGACAAACAGGCCCCTGTAGCTGTTCAGTGCGTACAGTGTATCGCCCACGACCTTGACCAGGTCGGCCTCTTCGATCTCACGTTCCGCGGTCTGCGAGTCGGTGCTCGGAGCCGCCTGGTTCGAATTGCCGTCTTCGGCGCCGAATGCACCTCGACTATTGCTGTCCGGTGCGGCGGATACAAACGAATGATCGCCCTTCTCCGGAGTGGAAAGCCCCACCATCGGGCTGCCCTGACAGGCGGCCAGGGAAAGGACCAACAACAATGGCCCCCAATGAAACGATCGTCTTGTCATGACTGTATCTCCTTTCTTCCTCCCGCCCGCCAAGGGGCGCTTTGCATTGGTATCTCCTGGTCTTGCATCTCGTCGCCCCTTCCCGGTGCAACGGACATGCCATCGAGCGCAGCCCCATCACAGGCCGCAGAGAGCCTGCTCCGACCTCAAGCATTATCAAAAAATTGAAACATGGCTCGCTGTCGCTTCAGAAACCTGTCGCCAAGAAGATACGCGTCCATACAATGATCCAGGACTCGAATGATGTGTCACAATCTCTCAGATCTGGTCGCCGTGGAAACAGGAGCGAATCAATGAAGCGAGAAAACGACGGACAGCGGACCAAGGTGGCGGTGGTGGGAGCCGGCTACTGGGGTAAGAACCTGGTGCGGGCCTTTTCCTCGTTGGAGCAGGCCCATCTGCTCATGGTCTGCGATCAGGACCCTGCGACAATCAGACGAATCCAGCGAGCCTATCCCGACACCGTAACCACGAACGATTTTCAGAGAGTCCTGGACAACGATGACATCGAAGCCCTGGCCCTGGTCACGCCGGCCAGGCTCCATGCGAGCCAGGCCATTGCCGCGCTGGAGGCCGGCAAGCACGTCTACGTGGAAAAGCCCTTCGCCCTGTCATCGGCGGAGGCAGAAAACCTGGCCCGGGTGGCCAGACAACACCCGGACCAGACTTTGATGGTGGGACACATGCTGGTCTACCACCCCGTGGTCCGTAGGATCCGCGCCATGCTCGATGCCGGCCAACTCGGCGACATCTATTATCTCTATGCACAACGAGTGAACCTGGGCCGGCTTCGGTCCGATGAAAACGCACTGTGGTCCTTCGGGCCCCACGATCTCTCGGTGCTCCTCTATCTCCTCGGGATGCCTCCCATCTCCGTCTCTGCCAGGGGCCGGGCATATCTCCAAGAAAACATAGAAGACGTCGTGTTCCTCAACCTGCTGTTTCCCCAGGGCATCATGGCGAACATCCAGCTTTCCTGGCTCGATCCCCGCAAGGTGCGAAAGCTCACCCTCGTAGGCAGCAAAAAGATGCTCGAATTCGATGATGTCCATCCATCGGACAAACTCGTGATCTTCGACAAGGGCTTCGAACAGCCGCCGGAATTTGGTTCCTACGGAGAATACCTCTCCATCCGCCAGGGAGACGTGGTCATCCCACGCGTGCCCATGGCCGAACCTCTCAAACTCGAACTGGAACATTTCCTGACTTGTGTACAAACCGGTCGCGCACCTGACACAGGCATCGAAACCGGCCTCGTGATCACAGAAATTCTCGAAGCAGCGGGCCGTTCCATGGCAGCCGAGGGACAGCCCATACCCATTGGCCAGCCGGCATGAACATTCTGTTTATCAGCCACAATGGTCTGACAGAACCCCTCGGCCAAAGCCAGGTTCTGGCCTACCTCGAAGCCTTGGTCCCATTGGGGCATCGTTTCGAGCTGATCACGTTCGAACCAAACAGAGGCTCGGCTCATCTGCCTCCCTTGAAACGAGAGGGCATCGAGCATCATCCTGTTTTTCGAACGCCCGGCTCTTCGCTCCGATCCAAGATGCGTGACCTCGTCAACGGTCTCGTCGTGGGACAATCGATCCTCTCCCAGGCCGGAATCGACATCATTCACGCCAGGAGCCTGCTGCCCGCCGCCCTGGCGGATGCGTTGAGAAGTCGTCAGAAAAGACACATCCCTCTCGTTTTCGATCTCCCGGGATTTTTACCCCAGGAATTTCTGGATGCGGCTCACTGGACGAAAAACGATCTGCGCTACCAGTCGGCCCGCGCGGCCCAGAACATTCTCATCGCACGATCCCAGGGTATTGCCGTGGGCACCGGGCCGGCCTTGGAGATGATTCGACAACGGCTCATGCCATCGAGGTCGATCCCTCCAGTGGAAATCGTGCCCTCCTGCGTGGACACGGATCGTTTCCGGCCGGACCCAAAGGCCAGAGCCCTGACCAGGAAGAGATTCGCTGTCGGCACTGCTCCACTGCTGGTCTATGCTGGAAGCCTGGGATCTTGGTATCTCCACGAAGAAATGGTCCTGTTCTTTGCAGCGGTCCGGCAAATCCGCCGTGACGCAAAGTTCCTGGTGGTCACCAGAAGTGACGCCCGACCTCTGCTCGAATTCGCCGAAGGTCTCAAGGTAAAAGAGAGTGTCTTCGTGGTCCAGGCAGAACCGAAAGACATGCCGGCGCTCCTGGCCGGAGCGGACATGGGACTTTGCCTCGTGGCTCCGGCTCCTTCGAAGAGAGCCTCCTCGCCTGTCAAAATGGCCGAATACCTGGCCTGTGGTCTGCCCATCCTGGTCAACGCCGGAGTGGGGGACATGGAACACCATGCCGGTCACTGTCCTGCGGTCCGCCTGCTGCCAGATTTCTCGGCCGAGAGCCTGGCTCTTGCAGCCCAGAGTCTCCCAAGACTCCTCACCGAAGAAACCCGACAAGAGGCCAGACTATACGCGCTCGAAAATTTCCACCTCAAGAAAGTGGGAGCCGAGCGCTACCATCGGCTCTACCGACGCGCACTCGGCTCGCGATGAAAAAGGGGGGAGTCGAGCCCTCCCAAGGTCGGGCCCAGGAAGACTCGACTCACGATGAGGACGGGTCAGTCGTCGCAGTTCGTTCCGAAGCAACGGCCACCCAGGGGACTCCGCATCCGGGCCGCGGGCACCCGGGACAAACTCCTCGCATGGAACGACCGGTGCAGGGCAACAGAGGGAACATGCATCCGGACAGTCCTGTGAACGCGGATGGCATCGGTCCGCGCCATGGCACCACTTCGGATCAACATGGTTTTGTTGAGCTGACCCAGCCGACCGCCGTGTCGTTTTCCCGCATGGATGGCCTTGCTGTTCTCCAGGGCTCCACTCTTGAGCAACATGGCCTTGTTGAGCATGGCCAGGCTGCCCTTGCGCCGCTTGCCCACGTGGATGGCCTTGCTGTTCTCCAAGGCGCCACTTTTGAGCAACATAGCCTTGTTGAGCATGGCCAGGCTGCCCTTGCGCCGCTTGCCCACGTGGATGGCCTTGCTGTTCTCCAAGGCGCCACTTTTGAGCAACATGGCCTTGTTGAGCATGGCCATCGTGCCCTTCTTTCCTGTGTCGTAGGGGCCATGCTCACTTGCCAGACCACGGTTCTGAAGCGCGCGGCCGCCATTTTTCCTCTCGTTGAGCGTTTCACGAGCCGACATGAGGGCAAACTTGGAAGAAACAATCGACCTTCCGCTTCGGACGGGCATCCGCCGTACTACGGCCCTCTGCGTCACCAGTGGTTTGACGGCGTAGTCCTCCATGGTCACTCCGGCCAGGTGCCCAGCCAATCGGGGTGCCGCGAGGCGAGCATGCCCCCCAGCCATCAGGCCTGCATGTCCGCAGGCAGCCAACCCCAAAACAGAGAAAATCGATCCGAGTCCCACGAGCTTTTTCATGCTGCACCTCCTTGGCTCAACGTCTTCGTTCGTTCGCTGCCCTGACCTCGTGCAATGCATGTGCCACGCTCTGATGCGCACAAAAGCCCGGCTCGCACTATTTCCTTATGGAGCAAATCCGTGCCAACCCTGCGAATGGTCACATTCCTGACGGAACCAACGATGATTTCCTATCGAAAATCCGGATCCCTGACTCCCATCTTTTTATTGAAAGAGTGCTTTCAGAATGCATAATCCCGTTTCATGTTACAGCCAGTCTTGAAAAAGCAGGTCGAAAACGTCTCGCGGTCTTTCAGCTTCGTGATTGCCCAGCTCCCCGAACCTCTCCAGACCGAGGTTTCATTGGGATACCTCCTGTTCAGACTGGGAGACAACATCGAAGACACGTCCTCATTGACCGCTGATACGAAACACGAACTACTCCTGGCCCTGTTGCAGTCGTTTCGCACAGAAAAGCCCCTCTCCAAGGACCTCCAGGATGCTGACGTAGAGCATTGGCGAGATCTCACCGACGGTGAGTTGGAACTCATGCGTCACGTCGACGAGATCATCGCGGCCTTCTCTGCGATGGATGCTCAGGCCAAAGCCGATCTCCTGGAACAGGCCAACATCATGTTTGCGGGCATGGCCGACTTCCAGAAGGCCGAGCGCCACGATGGCTATGTCGTGCTCTCCACCACCAAAGACCTGGACCGATACTGTTACTACGTTGCCGGCACTGTGGGCGACTTTCTCACGAACCGGTTTCTCGACTACATGTCGGGCATCGGCGAACAGCGCAAAGCACAGCTCCTGGGATCGGCACGCAGCCTCGCTCTCGTGCTCCAGGTCACCAATATCCTGCGCGACATCACAGACGATCACCAACACGGCCACATCTTCTACCCCATGAGCCTGTTCGACTCGTTCGACGCCCCGCACTTGCTCGACAGAGAAAATCATGACCAGGTGCTACAAGCCGGCTGCAAGATGGTGCGATGGCTCTGGCCCGCCATCCGCCTGGCCGGAGCTTACATCCTGGCCATTCCCAAACGATACCATCGACTGCGCATCTTTTGCGCCATCCCCTATTTCATGGCGCTCAAGACCCTCTCTGTCACCTTGGGCAATCCTGCTATTTTTTCACATGAGCCCGTCAGGATTTCGAGGGGAGAAACGAAACGCACGGTTCTGGAAGCCCAGATCGCGGTCCATTCCGACCAGCTCCTCACCCTGGTGACCCGGCACCTCCAGTCCAGGGTCCTTGTCGCCCTTGATGAAAAGTCCCGGTCGGGCCACAAGTCGACGAGGGCTTAAACCGAGATCCTGTGAACGCGAAAATTCGCACCGCCGCGACTCGACGCTGCAGATCGAGATCTCGGATCATTTTTCCTGAAGGATGGCCAACAAGTCCCTTGACGTTCCATAATTTCTAAGCCATCATCCAGGCCAACAATAACCATTCCTAGATGATTCAAAAAGCCCCCGAGACGAGGAGGGCCCGACCACATCAAGGAGGAGATTCATGGACTTGAAAGGCTCGAAGACGGAAAAAAACCTGCTGACCGCTTTTGCCGGAGAATCCCAGGCCAGAAACCGCTACACCTACTTTGCCAAACAGGCCAAAAAAGACGGCTATGTCCAGATAGCCGCCATTTTCGAAGAAACGGCAAACCATGAAAAGGAACATGCCAAGCGGCTCTTCAAGTTCCTCGAGGGCGGAGAAGTCGAGATTTCCGCAGCTTTCCCCGCCGGAACCATTGGAACGACCGTGGAGAACCTGAAAGCCTCGGCTGCCGGAGAGCATTACGAAAACACGGAAATGTATCCCGAATTCGCAAAGATCGCCCGCGAAGAGGGCTTCGATGCCATTGCCGTGGTGTTCGAATCCATCGCCAAAGCGGAAGTAGGCCACGAACAGCGGTATCTGGCGCTTGCCGAAAACATCGAGAAAAATCGCGTCTTCAAACGAGAAGAATCCAAGGTCTGGCGCTGCCGAAACTGCGGATTCCTGTTTGAGGGCCCCGAAGCTCCCAAGCAATGCCCCGCCTGCGCCCATCCCCAGGCCCATTTCGAACTCTACGTCACGAACTGGTAGGCCACTACCCATGCAGACTGCATGGTCTTGCAGTCCCTTCTTCCGCTATAAACTCGTCTTTTCCAGGTCCGACACGGAGAAAGACGGCAAGACGTAGACGATGTCTCGATCAGGTCGCCAACAATAGCGACCCACGACCTTGCCGTCTTTGTCCCGCACCTGGTTGCCCACCACAATCGAGATGGTCTTGTGGTTCTCAAGGGTCAAAGTCACCTGGATATCGGGCTTGGCTGCGCCATCTTGCTTGCCTGGTTTGCCATATCGCGCCGTGCGAGAGGCCCTGAGCCCTTGGACCGTGGTCAAAAGAGTTTCTACCGCAGTGTTGTCTACTTTGGGACCAGCATGCGAGTACCATTGCGGCCCCTTCTTCTCGATCTCCCACTGCCCTTTGGGCCCCACGAAACGCACTTTGCGCACCTTGGATGGAGTCACGTCGGCAAGGCGCCTGTCGGCCAGCCAGGCATGCAGATCCCGGCAAGTCGCCACTGGTAGAGTGAAGGCCACCCGGTCTCCTTCATCGAGCCTCCCGACACATCCTGTCGCCGTCACGGGACCAAGGACGAGCCGGTGTTTCTTGGTCTGTCCCTTTGAGTCCTTCTGCCCTCCCGGAGCAGACGTCAGATCCGATCCCTCTTTCACCAGGACTTCGATGGAGCGAACGCCTGGACCGGAGAGGACTTTCGCGGCTGCGGAATTGCGAGGCAAATACCGGTCAGCCTGCAGCGCGGACAGGCTCCTCGAAAAGGCATCCATGGCGTCTTGGTCTGCGCCCATGTCCAAAGGCTTCGTCAAATGCCACTTTCCATCCTTCTCAGTCAGACTCTCTGTGACCTGCCCCTGTTGCACCACGATCTTCTGGATGGCCGACTGGTCCAGGGACAAAACTTGCCTGTTTCTGAACGCCAGGGGATCGGGTCGCAGGAGATCTCCCAGTTCCTTGTGGACCAGGAGGACTGCCGCCTCACCTTTGCGACGAACGTAGAGCTTGTCTCCCTCGATCTTTCCCAGTTCCAGCGCCTCGGTCAAACCGTCCTGGTTCTCCAAGAGCAACGAGCCCTGAGGTTTGTCCAACCCGTAAAGCGACTGTTGTGTCGCAGGAAAAATGAACCCCAGGACACTGAACGCCTGGACATCATCGACGAACTTGGCCACAAGTTGCCCGTCGGAACGCTGCGATGCTCCCTTCTCCGACTTGGGCTCACTGATCTTCCAGCCGTCGTCTCCCTTGATGAGCACGAGTTTGCGGTTCGCCAACTGGATTTCCACTCGCCGCAGATCGTCGGATTGAAACGACAGCAACTTGATATCCCGCAGTTCGGTCTGGGGCCGCAAAATCGCATCGAGGCTTTTTGCCTTGACACAGAAGACCGCCTCGAAAAACCCTAACTCAGCGGTCCTGCCCACAAGCCGTTCGTCGTCATAGGTCTTGCCCCCGACCCGACAGACACCTCCCACGACCAATCGATGCCTGAGGAGTTTTTTCTGTCTTCCCGCAGTCCCATCCGAACCCTCTGAAACTTCGATCCAACCTTGGGTCAGGCCGGCCTTGGCCAGGCTTCCCTTCCCCGAGGAGAGAAACCGGGTGATCCTCAGATCGCCAACCTGGCGCCAGATGTCGTCTCCCGCATCTCTCTGGGCACGGCAGATCACCTGACCCGCAGAATCCAGGAGAAACCTCTCCTCCCCCTTCTTCGTGATGCGGACGGTCTGCTCTCCCAGGCGATAGGCAATCGTCCGAATCCTGTCTGTGGACTCAATCAGAAAAGCGAGCTTTCCGCGCCAATCGTCCAGGCCCTTGTCCGCCGACGAAAGGATGCCCTTGTCCACGATCAGGACACCACTGCGCCCACCTGCCTGCACATAGAGACTCCCCCCGGTCACGTCGGATGCGCCAATCTTCAACTCTGCAGGATCTCCGTTGGGAAGGGCTCCCTCCACCCGCACCACGATTCTGGGCTTGGCGAGACCATACTCGGCCAAAGAAGCCTTGTCGCCCGAGAGCTTGCGCGTGAATCGCAGCATCTCCATGTCGGCCAGAAGGGTGTCTACCGCATCAGAGTCGGCTGGAAAGGGGCTGGGGCTACTCAGCATCCAATGCCTGCCCTTGCGCAAAATTTCCAACTTTCCACCGGCACGCTCGATGACCACCCTGGAGGCTTTCTTGACATTGAATCCGGGAAACACCCGGTCTGCCGCCTCAGCCTTCTTTCTGGTTGGTTTTCCCTGCACTACGGCGTAGACCGCCATCACAGCCGCCAGGATCACGATGACTGCCGTACTCATGTATCTCATGGATTCCTCCCGCTCCCTGCGCCGGTCTTAGTTCCTGCGCACCCACCAGACCAGCAGGCCCAGCAGCATGGCGAACAGAGGCATGCCCAGGACAGTCACCCGGAAGATCCGGCTGATCTGGGCCTGGGTCAGCTCCAGCTTGACCCTCTCGGGGACCCTGGGGCTGAGCGCAATGAGTTGCGCTCGTTCCAAAAGCCAGTTGAGGGAATTGAGCAACAAATCCGAGCTGAAATCCTGCACCGGCTGGTTTGGATCCAGGTTTCGATTGAGCACGTTGAGCAGGCCCCCGAAGGCCACGACCCGAAAACCATTTTTCTTGTCGGACCGGGAAGCCACGGCCACGGCCACCGGGCTCTTGAGGTCGGACTTTGCGTCGTAGGCCAGGCGGACTCGCTCATCCACCAACAGGTTGAGATCCGTCTCACCCCAGGCCTGATCGCTGTCGGTTGTCTGGAGCAGGACCGACGCCTTGTATCCATTTCCCTCCTTGATGCGAAAAGCCCTGGGCATAGACAGCACGATGCGGCGCCCCTTCATGACATTGGCAATCGGGTGTTTGCCCCAGGTCTTGTCTGCGATCCAGATCAACGGCTGGACCGTTCGCAAACTCATATCCACGGCAAAGGCGTCTTCCACCACGATGCCATACTTGACCAGGATCGGCTCCAACCCGGACTTGACGAACTGGGGCACGTTGCCCACGAGCATGGCCGTCGCGGGAATGAACAAGAGCCTGCCGCCCGAAGCAAGGTATTCGTCTATCGCATCGCTCTCCGTGGATGACAAGGCGACAGTGGGCCCCACCACCGCCAGGATGTCACAACGCTTGGGCACGCCCTTGTCCAATCGATCGAGGCCCTCGACCTTGATCCCCTCGCGCCGGATCATTTCGGCCGCATATCCAATCCCGTTGGGACCATAGCTCTCCAACTTCGGTTCGTTGTGCCCTTGCGTGAGGCAGAGTCTCGCCTGACCGGACCGGGTGACGTTGAGCAGCGCGTTCAAAAATGCCTCTTCGGCCTTGAAGGCTTTAACCTTCTGGTGGTATTGCCCCGCGCTGTCCTGTTTGTAGTCGAACTCTGCCATGTCATTGGCGTTCACATATTTCTGTTTGTCCCCGGACACGAACACCACCAGGCCGCCGATACCCGACTCGATGTCCGCCGCATCGGCCAGGTTGAGCCGATATTTCTGGGCCAGGGCCTTGGCGCGTTCGAGCTGACGATGCAGGTCGATGTACTCGACGTGGATGTGCGGACTGCCAGAGGCAAACCTGGTGAGCAACTCGCGTACGTCTTCGTAGATGGAATCCTGATCCGGACTCTGGGGGGGCGTCATGAACACCACCACGTGGACGTCCCTGTTCAAATCAGCGAGAACCTTCTTCGTTTTGGAAGAGAGTGCATAAACTCGCTGTCCTGGTTTGAGGGCAGACAGGTCGTAGCGCTTGAAACGCCCCGGCTGCACCTTGGTCCAGTTGAGGAGCACCACGAAAACAAGGAGTGCAGACACCTCCACGACATAGAGGACCGGACGTTCCACCGTGGCAAAGGTGGAACGAGGCACGGTCCTGAGTGTCTCGACCGTGGTCATCCCCTTCTCTGCAGCCTCCACGGCGGCTCCGTAACAATACGAAAGCAACAGGAAGGCCGGCCCAGACAAAAACAGGGCTGAAGCGCCCATGGTCCAAAGCAGGGAGAGCTTGCCCAGCGCCAATCCGAGGGCCACGAGCACCGAGGCCACGACCGCGCCCACCGCCGAAAGGACCACCCCCCTGAGCCCCTGTGACTGCCGCGCATGAACCACGGACCAGGCACCCGATATCATGGCCAGACCAGACAAGAGCAAGACCATGCCGGAAAACACATGGCCCTTGCGCAGCACCAGATACAAAGCGTCGGCCGCTCCCATGAGGCCCATGAGCGCCGAAGGAAGAGTCGCCATCAAGGCTCCGTCTCGATAGCGAGCCACATGAAGTTCCAGGTCGGACAATTCAGCCTTCGCCATGGCTCACCTCCACTTGAGGACCTGCAGGGCCCGGGATGCAGCATAGAGACAGAAAAACACCACCGACCCGAGCAACGTCAGGTGTCTCGTATCCACGATGCCCCTGGAAAAGTCGTACATGTAATCGAAGAAATTGAGATGCGACATGAGGCTGCGCACCCATCCCGTTTCGATGATGTTGACTTCAGGCAAGAGCATGATTTTGACGATGATGAGCAAAAAGAGCGAGATAAACGTCAGCATGGTGGCCAGCTTCAGGTCCCTGGTCAGAGACGAATACAGGATTCCCAGCGCAATGCCTGCGGCCCCGATGCCGATGGCTCCCAGATAGCCGGACAAGACGGGCCCGAGGTTGGGAGCGTTGCGTCCCGCCTCGGAAAAGAGACGCTGCCCAAGCCCCAGCCAGAACCACCCTACCACCAGGAAGCCGACAATCGCAATCACCCCGAGGGCAACCCCAATCGCCTCCGAATGTTTCTTGCGCCACAGCTCCCGGACCAACAAGGCAGCGGCCGGCAGCGCCGTGATGAGCAGCATCTCGATGGCCGAACCAAAACCAATGCCAGCCGCTCCCCTGGCCGCGACGAGGGCAGCTACCGCCAGCCCGATCCAAGCAATGAGTCCTGACATCCCCGGACGACGCATGGCCACGGCGAGCAACATCCAAAGACCGACCCAGCCCCCCAACAGGCCGAATCGCACCACAGACGCATGGGTCACGCCCTGTGCATGGGCTGCCAGCATGATGACATACAGGAAAGTGCCCAACCAGAGGAACAGGAAGAATCCCAGGGCCCCCAGGAACTTTCCCATCACCAGTTCAGCCTCGTGGACCGGTGCGGTCATCATGGGTTCGATGGTGCGCCGCACCTGCTCAGACGTGAGCGTATCCATGGTGATGATGGCAATGATGAAACATTCGAGGGGCCAAAACCAGAAAGGGCCACCGAAGAAGAACTTCATGGGTGCCCCATGAGGGGCATTGGGATCGTTGAGGTACCGGACTGCAATATAAAAAATGAGTCCCTGGTAGAGGAAAAAAGCAGCCAGGATCACGTAGGATGCCGGCGATCGGAAATAGCGTTTCAATTCCCGCCAGGCGATGGCAATCGTGTTGCGAAGAATGTTTCCCTGGGCTGCTCCCACAAGATAGAGCCAGCGTCCCGCCTGAGACCGCGGCAGGGCCCCCGGCCTGGTTTCCTCTGACAAGACCAGCCTCGCAAAGGCAAAAGCCATGGCACCATCCATCACCGCCCACCAGGAAACCATCACCCAGCGTATGGTCTGACTGGACCAGGAGGATCGCATCATCGCGGCCGCCAGGACTGCCAGGAGGGCCAGGAACGCACCCAGTCCCGCAGATCGTCGCGTCGGGCGTCGGTAGAATCCCAGACCAAGCCCCACCCAGACGAGGCCATAGGCCAACAGGATCGCCGCCTCAGTGGGGCGCCCAGCGCTGGAACCACCCCCAAGGAGAAGCCTGAGACCTCCCAGGACCACAGCGAGCCCAGACAACCAGCCCAGCAGGCCCACAACCTTGATGGACCCGGGCACAGTCTCCGTCGCGGCGGAACGAGTCTCACCGGTCATCCTTCCACCTCCTGCTTGTCGCCATCCCCGACCGGCTCTTCTTCCGGCTCTGAATCGGACTGTTTCCCAATCCCATCCGGCAATGCTGCCCGGTCGTCGGTCTTCTTGCCGCCCTCATCGATGGTCTTGCCATGTCGATCCTTGCCCGTCAGACGCATGAAGACCGTCTCGAGGTTCTCCTTGGTCCCGTCGGGTCGGCTGCACAGATTCTCCAGGCTGTCGGCAGCCACGATACGGCCCTGATCGATGATGATCACGTGATCGCAGATCTGCTCTACCTCGGCAAGGTAG
>CAZIJS010000007.1:29431-31594 GCA_964539505.1 uncultured Myxococcales bacterium | reverse complement strand
CGTGGACAGCAGGACCGTGTTGTCCTGGGCCAGGCGCTTGATCAAGGCCCGCACATCGATGATTTGAGCTGGGTCGAGCCCCACGGTGGGCTCGTCCAGGATCACCAGGGGTGGCTTGTGGACCAGCGTGTCTGCAAGCCCCACCCGCTGCCGATAGCCCTTGGAAAGTTCCCCGATCACCCGATTGGCCACAGCTCCCAGCCCACAGGCCTCCATGGCCTCCTGGACATAGCGCCTGCGAAGCAACCAGGGCACCTCCTTGAGAGTGGCGCGAAACGTCAGATATTCCGCCACCCGCATCTCTTCGTAGAGGGCGTTGTGCTCCGGCAGATACCCAATGGAGCGACGAACCAGGGTGGGATCCCCCGAGATGCTCTGGCCATTGACCCAGGCCTCCCCGGAGGTCGGAGGGAGAAAGCAGGTGAGCATCTTGAGCGTGGTGCTCTTTCCCGCTCCGTTCGGCCCCAAGAAACCCACCACCTGTCCCTTGGCCACCGAGAAATCGATGTGGTCCACCGCCAGGAGGTCCGGGTACCACTTGGTCAGGTTCTTGACTTCGATCACTTTGATATCGTTCATTTTTCTACCCCAGAATTTGGTGGACCATCTGTAGCCCACCAGAGGGGTCCTGTAAACCCCGATCCTGGCCGGCTCAACACCTGTGACCGCCAAACTATTCCCGCCTGGTTTGTCGTCCCGTCTGTTTCGTATGATTTTTTGAATGTGACTCGGTGAGGGAACGGAAGCGCTTCTTGAGAAGCGAGACTTCGAACATCGAGGCTGGGAAGGAACGTTTTTTTCGAAAGGAGAGGCGTCTGGCCCGATCCCAGGGACCGGGCCGGCGGACAGCCCAATTACTGGCCGTTGGGATCGACGACCTCCGTGGGAGAATTCACCTGGGCGCTGACCGATCCCGTCCCTGTCTGGCCCGCATCATTGGCGCCCCAGCAATAGATTCGCCTGGTGTCGGTCAGGACGCAGGTGTAATGTGACCCAGCGGCAGCCTTGGTCACCCGCTCATTGTTGGGCAAGGCAACCACCGTGGGCAGGATGTATTGCTGGGATGAGCTGGGAAGCGATTGCATGTGATCGTTGCTCCCCCAACAAACCAGGTCGCCGTCACTCTGCCATGCGCAAACATGCAGAGCACCCACCGTCAGACCGACGAAAGAATGTGACCAGGGCACGAGATTGTACCTGTCACCCAGCGGGGACTCCACGCCGCGCTGTCTGACTCCATTGTTGCCCCAGCACTTCACCGCACCGTTTGATTCCAACGCACAGGTCATGTCGTCCCCGCAGCCCCCCATCACGGCTTCCACACCAGACACCAGACCGGGAGAGGTGACGTTGGCATCGTTGGAGTCCGGAACAGCCTGTCGCGTCTGGTTGTATCCCCAGCATCGCACCTCGTCTACGAACCGCCCTTGGCTGCTCGAATAGTAATGGGTGATGGCACATTGGGTATCGAGGGTGCTCGTAAACACCTTGGTGAATCCGCCAGGAACCGCAGAATCTGTGCCCACGGCGATGGTCGACGTGGAACCGTTGCCAACCTGGCCGTGGTGGTTGTCTCCCCGGCAGTAGAGAGTCAGACTCTGGGAAAATCCAGATCTCAATCCACGGCAGGTATGGCGGCCCCCAGCCACCAACCCATCGGGCAGCGTTGCCGACTGCATCTCATAGGGCAAAATCTCCATTTTCACCGGGCTGTAGTCGGTTCTGATCTGGTAGCGTTGGTTGTCACCCCAGCAATAGTAGCCGGGACCGGATGTCAAGGCGCAGACATGGGAGCCACCCACGGAAATCTTGGTCACGTCCGACAAATTGTGGACCTGGACCGGTGTCGGCTCCACGTTGCCCCAGGTTCCGATACCCACCTGCCCCCGGGAGTTGTTGCCCCAGCACCACAAGGTGCCATCGGCCTTGATGCCGCAGGCAACATCTTTTCCTGCAGCCAGGTCCACCCACCCACAGTCCTGGGGACAAGAGGCGGTGGTCTCCCCCTCGTCGCAGGTCCCGTTTCCGCAGTTCGTGCAAGCACTCTGGTCGAAACTCATGCAGTCGGACGCACAATCCAGGTCCCCGAGATCGAACCCGAAGCTCTGGCAATCTCGTCCCTGGAGATCCGCGCCGTCACAGACTTCCGGTCCCTCGGTGGTC
>CAZIJS010000007.1:0-29331 GCA_964539505.1 uncultured Myxococcales bacterium | reverse complement strand
CCGTTGCCGCACTGGTGGCAGGCGCTGCTGTCGATGTGGCAATCCGCCGTGCAACCCAGCGACCCCTGTCCAAGCCCGGTCTCGCTGGCGCAGGTCGCGCTCCCAAAGTCCTGGCCGTCACATTCCTCGTCCCCATCCACTGTCCCGTTGCCGCACTGGTGGCAGGCGCTGCTGTCGATGTGGCAATCCGCCGTGCAACGCAGCGACCCCTGTCCAAGCCCGGTCTCGCTGGCACAGGTTGCGCTCCCAAAGTCCTGGCTGTCACATTCTTCGTCTGCATCGATCCGCCCGTTTCCGCAAACCCCAATGCACCGACCGGCGTCGCAGGTCGGCCGGTCCGGCCAACGGGTACTGCATTCGGTGTCATTGGAGCATCCCCGGCAACCTCCTTCTTCGCAGATGGGCTGCATGGGGTCCCGGCAGTCTTCGTCCGACGAACATTCGGCCTCCTGGGCATCCTGGTCCTGGTTCGATGCGTCCAGGGCGTGCCCGGCGTCTGCCTCTTGATGTCCGCTGTCCTGGGGACTTCCTGCGTCGACCCCTTCTTGAGTCTCACATTGATGGGTCTGCTGGTTGCAGGTGCCCCAGGGGCAATCCTCGTCGCCCTGACAGGCGGTCGACTGGCTCGTATCACCGCCCCCGTCACATGCCGCCGAGCCCAACGCAGTCAATGCCCAAAAGGCCCAAACAAACCCTCCAAACCACAATGCCGGCCTGTTTCGTCTTCCCTGAATTGTCATGAATCGACCTCCTCTCACGTCCTTGAAAAAATTTGCTGCCACGCCTTACGCAAAGACGAGCCCCGCTCGTCTGCATGCGTTCATTCGACAGCCATGTTCTCGTCCCCCAAGAGGAGTTGTTTCTCGAATACCGCGGTTTTTCGATGCCCTGATCTGAAAATCGTCAAGCCCTGATCAATGCGCACATTGACTTGGCATCATCGATCCCGCCTTCCATTGCCTGAAAAACGGCCTATTGGAAGGGCATCGAGATGACATCGAGCCGTTCGTCCCTGTCCAGATTCTGCTCGCCTGGACTCAGTCCGCCTGCGTATGACAGCCAGATTCGTTCATCACTCAAACCAGGCGTCGCCTGGTTCGCAGCAAGAACAAAAGAAATATGCCCCCCAACCAGAATCCGAGATCCCGGCTGTTCGTACCAGGGTTCGAACAGCCACAGCCTCGATCCTGGGACGGAGATGGGAAGGGGCCGGCAATGTTGGACCCCTTCTTCTTTTGCGCCAAAACCTGAGACTTCGATCTCGCTTTCCGTTTCACTGCGCCACGCGCCGGCTTGGCCTTGGGCCTGGACGAGACCTTCCGGGGCTCGGGTGGAGCATGTCCCAGGACCCGCCTGGCCCTGGCCCGAACCAGCGCACTGTCACATTTCTCCGCAGCATGCAGAAGCGGTCCGAGCCAGGGACGATGCAACATGGCCAACAGGTCCACGATCTCGGCCCGCTTGGCAGTCACCGGAGGACCGCAGAAGTGATGTTGAAACAGCTTGGTCACCCTGCTGCGCCATCCCGGCTCCAGGAGGGACATGGCCACCACGGTCAGGAAGCGATCCCCAAACGACAGGTCCGAACGCCTGCCCAAAGCCGCCATGACCGGCAACGACTCTTTGCTGCCCAGCAGCCCGAGACCGAGAGCCGCCCCTGCACGCACGCCAAGGCTCCCATCGCGATCCAGCATCCGACCGAGGACCCTGATCGCCTCTGAGCGCGCCCCGCCCTTGACCAGCCCCAAAGCCAAGGCTGCAGCCTTCCTGCACCTGGGGCTGGCATTCAAGGTCAGCCGTACGATACGAATGAATGCCAACCTGTCGGGTGCCGCCATGGCACCCAGGGCCCGAGCCGCCTGGGAAGCCTCTTCGCATGGTGCCTTGTGTCGCATGAGCTTGACCAACCCCTTGACCCCTCGAAGTGCCAGCCCTCTGTCCAGTCGCGCAAGCCGGCCCACGCATCTGGCCGCGGCGCCGGAAACCGCCCGGTCCGAAAGCATGACCACACAGGCGGCAAGGGCCCTGGGACCGCCCACCAGCCCCAAGGCCTCCAGGGCCGCGGCCCGGATCACCTCCGATTTGCGCTGCAAAAGACCAAGGAGGGCTTTTTCCGATGCGCTGTCTTCAAGCCACCCAAGCGCAAGGGCCGATTCCACGGTCAAAGGCTCGTAAGGACTCTTCAACAATGGCCGGATCCGCGCAATTGCCCATCGGGCCCCCAGGTGCATGGCCGTGCGTACCGCCAGCACGAGAATCCTGTTGTCCTGTTGCGCAAAGAGATTCAAAAGGACGCGATCGGGCACGGGTGCGCCCAATCGGGCGCTCGCACTGGCTGCTTCTCCCACCAGGAGCGGTGAATCTTCCACAAAGAGCCTTGCCAGACTCTGGGCCGCAGACAATGCACCCAGGCGGACCAGAGCATGGACCAGGGCCAGGCGCACCTGTCTTCCCGGCCTGCTGAGGAGCGTGCCAAGTCGTCCCTGCAGGACCTTCTTCGCGCCCAGCCGGGCCAGTGAATCGACAGCCTGCGATGCCACGAGGGGACTGGGATCATCCAGCATGCGTCGTAGGATGGTGACCGCTCTGGTGGAGTGGAATCGACTCAGCGCCCTGGCTGTCTCGATGCGGACCTGGTCGTCCTTGGAGCGGGCCAGGGCCCCCAAACGCCCCAGGGTCGATGGATCCCCCATCCAGCCCAGGGCTTTCACGGCACTCAACTTGAGCCTTGGGTCGTCACTGGAAATGAGGTGCACTATCAAGGGAAGGGCCCGATGATAGCGCAGTCGACCCAACGCCACTGCGGCACGTCCCTTGACCTCCACCGAGGCATCTCTGTCGAGACGATCGTAGATGGCCGGCGCCATGTGTTTGACCTTCAGACGGCCCAACGCAAAAACCGCATTCGCCCGCACCGTTGGATTGGGATCTCGAAGCAGTTTCACCAGGGGACGCCAAGCACCCTTGACCTCGTTGACCCCGATCCACCAGGCCGCTGCGGCTCGCTCGCCCGCATCCTGGGAATGGAGTCTCGCCAAGGCACGGCTCCGTTCCACCTTCCAACGCTGGTCTGCATACCTCGGTTTGACCCCCAGGGCCTGCAGTTCCCTGGTCAAGTGAAGCTGACGTTTGCGGATCTGTTCGATGCGCTGTTGGCGCAATCTCCGATCCAGGATCTGTTTCAGCCGGCGCACCCGCCTGGTTGCAGGCCGGCCGGAAGGCACGACCAACAAAGCCGCAAGGAGCCAACGGATCACGTCGTCCTCCCACTGCTCGCGTCACGCACCAGACAGCCCAAAGCCCCGAAGGCCAACACCGCGATGACGAGCCCCTGCCACCAGAGTCCAAGCCCCAGGTCCAGGGCAGCCATGGCAGCAAGGACACCGAGCGTCAGGCGGCCCTCGACCCTGCTGACTGGGGGACAGAACCAGGCACGAGGAAAAGGACCAATTTTTTTCGTGACCTTCTTCACAGGAGCCGCCAGACACGATAGACGAGCAGACCGACGAGGGCCAAGGTCAGCAGTCCCCAAAAAATGTTCGATGCCAAGGAAGGTTTTTTCTTGGGACCGTCTGCACCCACGACGCTCCTGGCCACACCACGGAAACCACTGCGCAGGCTCATCATCGTTCCCCCACCCGAGGATTTCTTTCCCTTGGTCTTGCGACGTTTCTTTTTCTTGCGCGACACCTTCCCATCTCCGAAAAAAAGTCGGGGCGGCCCGACGGTCAATGGCCCAAGTAACGCCGAATCCTGGCCCGACAAGCAGAACGGGAACGAAACTCGTCCCGGGAAAACACCACCGGCGTCTGGAGGGCTTGCTCCAACTCCTGAGTTGTAAGCCGGTGGCGCCCATGCATCAACAGCAGAATGCGGTCCACCCAGTTTCTCCATCTCTTCGTGAGTGCGCCGCGGCAATAGAAACGAAACCTCCGCTTGGGATCTGGCAGGAGCGTGGAAAAGAAGGCCGCCTCCTGCGGTTCGATCATCGAGGCAGGTTTTCCAAAATAGAACCTGGCAGCCTTGCCGATGCCATAGATCCCAGGACCGAACTCGATGACGTTGAGGTAGATTTCCAAAATCCGTCTCTTGGACAGGTGCCTCTCCAGATAGGCCGTGAGCACCAACTCCTGGAGCTTGCGTGCGAGCGTTTTTTCACGCCCAAGGAGCACATTTTTGACAAGCTGCATCGAGATGGACGAGGCCCCATACCTGAAGCGACGCGCAATGATGTTTCTGGCCAGAGCGCGACGAAATTCCCTCGATATGAACCCGTGGTGAGAAAAGAACCGGCTATCCTCCGTGGTCAGGATGGCATTGACCACGTGTCTGGAGATGGCATCCAACGGCACATAGTCTGGATTCGACGGCCCCACGGTAAAGCTGGTCACGATGCGACCATCGCGAACCTCCTGGAGGAAACTTTTCTTGAGTCGTGACGCCGACAGTTCGAAGGGAATCTCGATGATGCGACAGCGACGGTAGTCGATGTGACTGCTCAAGCCAACAGTCTCTTCCGTCAGGTAGCCGAAATCAACCAACAGATCGATCCGTCCCGAGACAGGCCCTGCCAGCTTCGCATTCTCCATCCGATACCGAAATGCCCTGGGCACCGCGGAAAACAGTGCCCCACAATCAGTGCGCGGCAACTGGAGAGACAGTCGAATCCTGGGCTTGGTCCTGACACGGGAGATATCCATTTTCAGGGAAACCGATACCGACTGACGGCGCAGGAGACAACGATCCAGGTGGAATCGGTCCCGGCCTGCATCGTAGGTTCCAGAAAACTCCCCGGAAAAGCCCAGTCCACGCACGTCGCGTGGAGAAATGCGCCGATCCCTCACATTCAGATTCGACAGAGCCGTCACCCCGGAAAAACGCCAATGGTCCCTGTGAATGTCGAGATGGACATCCGCCGCAATATTCGTCCCGTCCCTGTCGATGAGAATCGTTCCCCAACGAGACCGGTCCAGAATGCGATCCAATTTTGCCAGGGAAAACCGTTGTACCGCCAGGTCGAATCGAGCCCGTCTTTCCCCGGGCCGGTAGACCCCTTCGACACTCCAAAGCTTCACCGAAGCTCCACCGAACCCACCTTGACTCTTTAACGACCAGACACCTGCGACATGCTGGATGGTGCCTTGGGCTCCTGTAAAGAGGAGTCCAGGCAAGAGCATGAAACGGCCCCCCTGGAATCGCGCACGGTCCACTGTCCTGCCACGCCCCCAGGCCCGGACGCTCGTCCAGGACGCAGACCTGCTGCCAAGTCGCAGCAAAATGCGACCCAACGACAGGTCCCAGCGCCTGGAAAGCAATGTCGCCTCCATGTGCTCGGCAGAAACGTCTAGTTTTCGGATCCTATCGTGAACCGTCAATGAACTGTCTCGCAAAGACACACGGAGCGCGGCTTTCCCACCGCCCCCCCCTCTGTGCATCAGGCCATCCAGATTCGTCTGTCCGTCCGAAAAGCGCTCCAGACACAATCGTGCACCCACCATGTCCAGGCTCCGCAGCAGCGGGACGCCGGACCATGTCCAGGAAAAGTGGACCCGAACCCTGGCGTCGCGCACCAGGGGACAGCCCCTGGCAGTCTGCAGTGTCACAGATTTCAGGGTCACCAATCCCCAGCCCACGGAGATCGCACCAACTGAAAGCCTGACCCGATGACGATGCGCCCAGGACCCCAGGACGCGACGCACCCGCCAACGCACCAACGGCCGATAGGAAACCGCCAGCCCCCCGGCAACCAGCAGGATGCTCCCCAATACAATGATGACGCGGGTCCGGCGAGTCACGAATTTACTTGAGAGTGATGGCCAAAATCAGGGTTTTTCGCCCCACTTTCGGTCCGGCCACAAAGAACGTGCCTCCACGGTCGAGACGCATGGTGCCGTTGCTGATCACCTTGGACCGTTTGCCCTTGCGCTCTATGAGCTTAAGCTGGAAGCGATACTGCTCCCTGCCCTTTGCAGAGAGGCGCCTGCCCAGGAGCTTGAGTTCCATGAAATAGGGCCCAGCCAACTGGGCTTTGAACGGTTTACGGTTTGCGGCCAGAGAAGAAGAAAGCGCCTTGAGCAACGAAAAACCCTTGAAAAACGAAAACGGCGGGTTGGTGAGCTGTCTTTTCCAAGAAAGGAGCTCTTTGGGAAAGGGAGCAGGATTGGTCACCGCACCGATCACGACCACCGACGCCCGACAGCCTGCCCCTGGCTCCACATGGGCGGTCGTCTCACCCTGACTGGCAAAAGCCACTCTAGGCGACAGCCCCACATAGGCCAGGCAGGCCCATAGCCCCCAAGCCCAAACCGTCCGACTCAGGCTCATCACACTCCTCCTTAAATGGATCCCGGCGAACGTGACCGAGGTGCGCCGGCATCGCGATCGTCTCGATGCTCGCCTGGAGGCTGCACCCAAAGGACCGTGGTCTGTCCCCGATCGCCTGGAATCTCGAACACCGTGGGCGGCGGCCCCTGGTAGTCTTCTACCACGAGGCGGTTGGACGGAGAAGCACTTCGAGATGGCACCCGGCCTTGCCGAACCGGCCCCTGCGGTCCGCGCCCAACCATGAAGACAAGAGCCACCAACGCCACAGCGGCAACCGCACCAGCAACAGTCCATCCCAGCACCCGGGAATGCCATGAAAAAAACCAGGCGATCCGCTCCGACCAACCAGGCTTGTCGGCCTGTTGCATCCGCACCCTCACCTGCGGCCAGACATCCAGGTCGTTTCCTGACGCAGCCTGCTCGGAAAAATGCTTGCCCAAAGCCTGCCGCAGGGACTCGATCCCGGCAATCCGTTTTGCCAGATCCTGGTCCTCTCCTGCCATACGCCGGATACGAGCCGTCTCCGCAGGGCTCAATTCGCCATCCAGGTAGCGATGCAGATCTTTTTCGCGAATCTTCGTCATGGTCCCTCAGGTCGAACAGCCACTCCTTGTCTTACAGGATACCCATCTCAAATCGTCAAGTCATCTCCACCCAGGTACTCACCGAGCATCTCCTGGAGCCTCTTGCGAGCATGGAAGAGTCTCGACATCACGGTTCCCTTTGCAATACCAAGGACCTCTGCGATCTCGTTGTACGACAGGCCCTCGTATTCCCGGAGCACAATCACCGCCCTGTGTTTCGGAGAGAGCGCATCCACGCATCGGGCAATCTCCTGGGCAAGCCGTCTTCTCTGGTACGCCTTGGCCGGGTTGGAATCCATGTACCGCGGCGCGAGGTCCGTGCCTTTCTGTTCACCCAATTCAGGACGAGCAATGCCGTCATCATATTCTATTCTGGCCGATCGCTTCCTGCGACGGATGTGATCGATGCTCAGATTCACGACAATGCGATAAAACCAGGTATAAAAACTCGATCCCCCCTGGAATCTTCCAAGGTGACGGTACGCCTTCAAAAAAGCGTCCTGGACCACATCGCTGGCGGCTTCGGAATCGTGCAGCATACCCACCGCAATCCCGTAGGCCTTGCCCTGATAGCGCCGCACGAGTTCTTCGAAGGCTGCCTGTTCACCCTTCTGTGCTCTTTCGACGAGACTGTGTTCTGTTTCGGCCACTGTTTCCGGCACTCCAGGGCCGCGTCTAGAATCGGAAGGCAACGCCCGTGGTCAACCCGATGGTGAAGGTGTGCTGTTTGGGGTGCTCGATGGTGGTTCCTCCCTCCACGTTGGTGGTGCTGGTGGTCATATCGATCACTGCCTTGGGATCGAGTTCGAGAAACCAGGAAACCGTGGAGCTTCCGAGCCAGAAACCCACGAGCGCACCCAGGATGAGGCCGGGTCCGGATTCGAACGAGTCCCGGCCGCCCTTCAGGGTCAGGCTGTGGTACGCAACGCCCCCACCGAGTTCGCCACCCACGTAGAGTCGAAATGGGCTGTGAGATCGACCGCCCAGGGCAACATAGCGAAAACGCCCCAACACCTGCCACCCCAGGACCGCCTGCTCCGAACGATCGGACAGGGCGTAGCCCAGACTAAAGTCCAAACTCACCAACATCACTGGATTGATGAAATACCCAGCCTCGACACGCCCATCGAACGTCCCCAGTGCAAAACCCGGAGAGCCGGGTTTCTGGGCGGACAGATCGCCATACCAGCTCCCGATGTAGCCAAAATGAAGACCTCCGCCAAGGGACATGTAGAGACCAATGCCCTTCCCCTTCTTGCCACTGCTCGTCTTGTGTCCCCCCCCTTTGTTCTCTTCGTGCTTTCCGCTCCCCTCGGAGAAAGGATTCTCCGTGGGCTCACCACCGGCCCTACGGGGGGGATTGGTCAACGCAATGATATAGGGACTCGCCGCATTCCCCGAAGCCGCCATGGGCTTTTCACCCTTGCGGGCTTCGAGATAATAATAAAGTGACGGACCCACCATGTCCGAGGCGGGAATCGTGCTCTTCCACGTCCAATGAGAAACCTTTTTCATGGGAACGGCAGTGTAGTCGGCCTGGCCTCGGTGCTTGTAGAACAAGATGACCCGATTCGCCCCGATATCGTCGCCCAAGCGACAGGTCACCTCCAAAGGTGTGCTCCGCGGGGCTTCATCGATGGGGCTGTGCTCGAATCCCTTGGCGGGCTTCTCCGGCTCGATGGGCCTTGCCACCGGCCTGGGCCTCGATGGCGGCGTGACGGTTGCCTCTGTCCGGGCAGCCTCGTCACCACCGCCCGACAGTCCCATCTCTTTTCGTACTTGGGCGAAAATACGCAACAACTTCGGTGTCGCCACCTGCCGATCCAGATTAATGTGCTTCGAAATGCTGAGCGCCCTGCGGAACATGAGGCGTCCACGATCCTCATCTTTGAATCCCTGAATATAGAGGACAGCGAGATTCGTGTATGTCTTGGCGTTGATGGGATCGGTGTCACAACCCTCGACTCGGGCAATTCGCTGCGCATCGAGCAGGCTCTGTTTGGAAGATTCGAACTCGAGGAGATCGTAATCTTCCATGGCGCTCTTGTTGAGCCGCGCAATCTTCTTTTTGACGGATGCCGAGCAGCGGGCCCGGGCCGGCGCGGCCCGCGCAACTGTGACCAACCCCACCAATCCGGTCAAGACCAAGAGTCTCTTGCTATGACGCATTACCACTTCGATCACTCCTTGGGAGCCAGGGCTGGTTGAGCCCTGAACTGCAACACATTCAACGGCTCAGAATACGGAATTCCACCCGCCGGTTCCGATCCCGGCCCTCGGCGGTCCTGTTGGTATCGATGGGACGATCTTCACCATATCCCTTGGCCCTCAGACGGCTCGGATCCACGCCCTTCCGGATCAAATAGCGGCGCACCGATTCGGCCCTCCGCTGTGACAGACGTCGATTGTATCGACGAGAGCCGCGACTGTCGGTGTGCCCCTCGACCCGCACCCGCATCCTGGGATTGTCCAAGAGGACCTGGGCCACTGCATTGAGGACGGGATACGACACCGGCTTGATGGTGGCCTTGTTGAAATCGAAGTAGATCTTTTGCTTGATTTCAATCTTTTTCGCGGTCACCACCACAAGCTGCAACTTGTCCGGGCATCCGTCTTTGTCCTGATAGTTGTTGTAGACCTCCTTGGTCTTGGCAAACCCGTCTGCCTTGTCGGCGTCTGTGCCCGGGCACTTGTCAGCCAGGGTGCAACGACTCGACCAGACCGCCAGGTGTCCCTGGATTTCCGGATTGCCGTCGCAGATCTTGTCACCATCGTTGTCCGGGTCCGGACAGCCGTCCTGGTCCTCGAACCCGTCTTTGTCTTCCTTGGTTTTGGCAAACCCATCGGCCTTGTCGGCGTCCTTGCCGGCACAGTTGTCAGACCCGGTGCAGCGACTCGACCAGATCGCCAGGTGTCCCTGGATTGCCGGGTTGCCGTCGCAGATGCCGTCACCGTCGTTGTCCGGATCCGGACAGCCGTCCTGGTCCTCGAACCCATCCATGTCTTCTTTGGTCTTGGCGAATCCATCGGCCTTGTCGGCCTCGCTGCCCGTGCAATGGTCGAGCCCCTTACATTTGCCCGCAAAGTGCGCCAAGCGCCCCTGGATGTTGGGGTTGTCGTCACAGATGCCGTCGTCGTCGTTGTCCGGGTCCGGACAGCCGTCCTTGTCTTCGAAGCCGTCTTTGTCCTCCGGGTCGGTGGGACAAGCGTCATCGTTGTCCATGATCCCGTCGCCGTCCTTGTCGGTGGGCTTGACGACCACCTTGACCGGACGCGGCCTGGGCGGCGCTTCCACTACCTTGGGCGCGGCGCAGCGTTCCTTGGGACTCTTGCGCAGCGCCTCTTTGGCAAACGTCTCGGCAAGGTCCATGAAATGCTTCGCGTTGTGATAGTTGCCCTGTTGCATGTGGTCGCGGGCAAACCTCAAGTTGGCCTCAGCCAGCGTCAACTCACGCGGAGCACACTTGTAGGCCCCATGATCCCAGGCCAACTTGATGAGACGGTCTACCCCGTCCCCCTCTCCCTGAAGATCGGCTCCGCAAGAGCCCACGAACAACCACAATCCGGTGACCAGCAGGAGGCCGGCTGACATCTTGAGGATCCGGGAAACCGACTTTTTTCCACCTGCACATGGAATATTCATCACAAAACCTCTGGGTCCATCGCCTATTTGGGGATTTCACTGTCCGAACCACCCGCACCACCGGGCATGACCACCTTCGTCGGCTTGGAACCGCCTCTGGTCGCTGAGGGACGCTGCTTGACCACCACCACGGGAACGACCCTTGCTTGCGGGTCACTGCCCGCTGCGGATGCAGCAGGACTGGTGGTGCTCCCAGCCGCTGGTTCGCCGAGATCCTCTCGCGCCTTGATCTTGTCGCGGGCGATGCGAATCGCCTTTTTCGCCATCTTTGTTGCCTTCTCGCCATACTTGATGGACACGAGAAAATCCGCATATCCGGCCCGCACCTCGGCCTGCTTCAGATAGGCCTCGGCGCCATAGTATTCATAGGGCGCATACTTGGCCGCATCGTATGTTTTGGCCGCAGACACTGAAGCACGGGCCTTGACGACGACCTCATGCACGTACATGACAGGGCCGCAACCCACTTGGCTCAGCACCAGACCGAGCCCTGCGATGAACCACAGCCCCACGTCCTTCGTGACAAGACCTTCTCTTCGCATGGTGTCACCACTTCCTTGCTTATGAAAACACGCGGGAAATCTAACAGATGGGCCGTAAGCGGTCAAGCACGCCCGGCGGGCTTGGTTTGGTCCGAAAGCAGGTCGAAATTGCCTGCCTCGCGCTTGAAAACCGCCCCCCGACACCACTCACGAAACACCGTCGGGTGAGCCAGGGCCGCTGCTGCTCCCGGAGATTGTGCCCGACACCACATTCAAGGGCAGCTTGACGGTGTCCTGGTCGTTGAGCGACCTGTCCTCTCCCTCACGATCACGCCTGGTACTCACAGAATCGCCCTCTGGATCCATCCGACCGCCGTCTGCCGCCCCTGGCGCCTCGCCCGTCTGGAGACGACTGGTATCGTCCCCGGCCCTGACCGGACCCTCGATGAGATCGCTTCCCTCCTGGGACTCGACCGCGACATGGGAACCTCCCAACTCATTTGCATCAGCGCCGCCTTCCCCTTCCGTCGCAACTGCCTTCGCCGGATTTCCGGGCGAAGCCAACAGGTCTGGATGCTCCACTGCCAGAACAGCAAGGGGCTGGGTGTCTCTTTGTGGATCAGTCTCCCCCGAGACAGGGACACCCGAAACATTCGAAGGCGCCCCAGCCTGAACCATCGTATCGTGCAATGCGGCGAACCGGCGAGCCGTGGTGGTCTTTGGATCGGCGGGCAACACGCCCGACATGACGGGCACGGCAGCCGGCACCGGTGCCGCCTCGGGGGCAAACCTCCGATAAACATCGAGCAAGGCACGACGTGAAGCCGACGCGGTCCAGCCTTCCCGTATCATTCGATACCCGGCCTCTGCCGCCTCCGAAGCCTCCTCGGGATTTCGAAGAGCGTACGACACAGCCCGTGCCAGATCCTCGGGAGTTCTGGGATCGAACAGAAACCGCGAAAAAGCTCCGCTGAAAAACTGCTGGATCGATGCCGATGCCGGCGCCACCGTGGGCCGGCGACAGGCCAAATACTCGAGCAGCTTGAGGGGACACATTCCCATGGGGCTTCGAGAAGGATCCGGAACCGTGGGGACCAGGCAAACCGATGCAGCGGAAATGATCCGCGGGACATCTTCGTGGTCCACCGGCCCGGTCAATGCCACGTGTTTCGTCAGACCGAGACGCACCAAAGCCTCATCCAGAACAGGAAAAAACCCCTCTTCCACCGGCCCGGTGAGCACCAACTCGACGTCATCTTCCTCCAGAATGAATCGCAGGGCCGACAGGAGCATGCGGATCCCCCGGCCTGGTCCGATACTCCCAACATACAACAGAATGGGCCTGGCCGCCCTCGGCAGGGGTTCCCAATCGAATGTGTCCACGTCCACACCTGGGGGAACCACCGCCACCTGCAACGCAGGGCGACGCGCTGCAAGGTAGGCCCGTGCCTCCTGCGAGCCGACGATCACGAAATCCACCGAATCCAGACAAATGGACTCTTCCGAGAGCGTTCGGGCCACGATCGCCCGGTCTGCAGCCCGCACCTGGGCCGCAGGAGAGAGGGTCAGGTCGAGGATCACCGAGGCATCCAGATCCCGGCGCATGTTGCAGACGGGCAACGCCGCCCAGGCCGACCGAAGATGAATCACATCGTAGTCGTTGCTCACGAGCTGGCGCTTGACCGCCCGGCGGAAAGCCTCGACCTGGTCCGCCATGTCTCCCTCTGCCAGGGGAACTCTGAGCATCCTGGCCCGCCGATACCGGTCTACATAGGGCAGGTCCCCGAGACGAAGACTGAGAACATCCAACTCGTAGCGCACCGACAGGGCGGAGATGACATTGTCCACGAAGACCCCATGCCTGTCGGGGGCCGGAACAGCACTGAATGTGGCCACCAATACTTTGGGGGGCATGCCATGTTCCTTCCGACTCGGCAAGGAGGCATCCGATGTGACCTGCGTCTCAATGCCACAAGGTGCCATTGGCCCGATGGTCTTGGGCAAAAACCAGCCGGGACCGCCGATTCCTATCGGACATCAGACCTACTTGCGCTGTTGCACTGCCGAAAAAAATAGTATAAGGGCCACCTGGAATTTGGCAATCGACGATTGGGCAATCCATTCGGCAAAACTACAGGATCGCCTGGACGTCTCGTGACCATAAATGGCATCGAGGGCCGATGCGATCTCCCCGGTCGATTCGGTCTGGACGAGCCCAGAAAGAAAGGGAAACAGTCGTGAATCAACTCATCGCGTACCTCATGGAAAATCTCATCCTGGATTTTCAGGGAGACCTGGACCTCGACATGGCACGTGGATTCCTGAAAGACGATGACAGCGATGCAGCAAAAAAGCTCCACGCAAAACTCCTGGCCGACGGGGATGTCTCCGACATGCTCCTGGTCCTGGCCGACTGTCTGCGTGATTCCATTCGGACAGGTGTCAATGAAGACGTGATGCTGGAGAATCTCAAGACCTACGCCGACTCATGATTCTCCTGCTCCACCGCCGGCCGTCACGCCATCCCTGTGACTCCCACCCGGCACCCAAGACCACGACAAAACCTCTTCGCTCGCACAAAACAGCCGCATGGAGGGTCATCGCCCTCGTTACGGTGGTCGTTTTCCCCGCTCCAGGCTGCCTCGATCCCACGTCGGTTTCTCCCTATCCCAACAGAGACCAGGTGGACTTCGATATCCGCTCCGTCTCGGTGCAACAAGGCGCCCAGGACCAGGCCCTGGACAGCCCCCTCGTGATCTTTTTCACCGACCGGGTGGCTGCCGCAGGCCTGAACAGTAAAAACATCGCCCTCTCTCGGGGCGGCGGGGCAGGCCCGGCGATGAGACTGCGCCAGGACATGGTGCGCTGCTCGGTGACGGTGCAACCCGTTGTGGACCTCGAACCCGGATCGGTCTATGAACTCAGGGTCTCCGAGGACCTCGAAAGCTGGTCTGGCGCCCGACTCGACAAGGATTTCTCCGTTTCGTTCACCACGGGGAACCATCTCGAAGGCTCACCGCCGAAAAATCGGGTGACCAACGAATCCGTCCAGGAGCAGGTCTTCGATAGACATTGCGGCTGTTGCCACGATCCCAAGACCGGCGCCTATGCCCACATCCTCGCACTGGAGGCAGACTCTCTGGTGGGTCGCAAGAGCCGGTCCAACCCCAATCTCTTCCTGGTTGTGCCAGGGTCCCATGAAGAGAGCTACCTCCTCCACAAAGTCCTGGGCTTGCCGGGAATCGACGGTGAGCCCATGCCTCCGCCGGACCTGGCATGCGGTGCTTCTTGGCCCCGCACACGCATGTGCAGTGACGACGATGCAGACATGGCTCTCCTGGCCGACTGGATTTTTGACCTCGGTCGCCAAAATTCCAGGTCAACGCCCTGAGCCAGTCCGCCGGCGCCAGACTTCCACGATGGGGCAAGAAGCGGCGTTCTCGCGGTGAACCAAGACGAACCCTGCCGGAACGCCACGCCTCACAGCCCGACCCGCCCGCACCCAAAACATCGCCTTGGAGGGATCGGAAACAATGCGGATGTCCGTGCGGACCACGAAAACATGCCTGGCCCCCGCATCCAGAAACAGCGACGCCCCCTGCGGTGCATGCTCGTCCACCCAACGAGCCGCGGGGACCAGTCCCTCACCCCACCAACTGGTCTCGAAGGCGTCGGTGCGACAGACTCGGGAGGTCCCTCCCCACAACATATTGTAATAGTCCAACTCGTAGGGAAACACCGAGGCCAGCGACCAGGACGACGAAGCCAGGACGAGCAGAGCCAAAACCGCGGCAACCGCAGGAGGACGGTGCAACCGGGCAGCCAGGGCCGGCTTTCCCGCCCGCTGCAAGACACCAGCGATTGCCACCTTCCAGAGCCAGACCAGGCCATCGCCCGCTGCAAGAGCCATGGGGACGAGCATGGGCAGGACGTACCGGATGCCGTCTTGCTTGAGGGGGGACATGCCTGCCAGGGCCAATGGAACGCCCATCCAAAGGGCTGCAAACACATCACCGGGACTGCGACGCACGAACGCCCGCAGGACCCAGGCCGCCAATCCGAAGAGCACGAGCGGCTGCACCGTGGCGCTCAAATACGCCGGAAAATAGTACCAGGGAGCCTGGCGGACCCTCCCCAAAAACGGCTCGGGCGCCGAGACCTGTCCTCCATAGTGCCCGAGCGTATGGGAAAGATGCGCCATGGGCGCGTGCCAGAGCCAGGGCCAGATCACCAGGAACGAGACGGCGGCCAGCACCAGGGCCGCCAGGGCCCGGGCATCCAGGGACACCAAGGCACCTCGACGAAGCTGGGGCCACAAGACGACCAGGAGCCACAAGCCGAGCAGCATCCCACCGGCCACCCCGAGCCACCGCGTGCCCAGGGCCATGCCGGCCGCCACCCCAGCAAAAAGATACCATCCTCCCCGAGCGGCCACCCAATCCACACCAGGCCAGGGTCTGTCCGGCACATGTCGCTCCGCCACGAGTACCGCCCAGAGCGCCGCCGTGAGGAAAAAGACCGACGGTGTCTCGTGTCCAGCAATGGTTCCATGCGCAACGAGGAGCGGCCACAGGCAGAGCAAAGCGGCTCCGGCCCATGCCGCAGCGGTCCCGAAGAGGCGCCGACCGGCATCCCAGGCAAGGGCCACGGAACCGGCGGACAAGAACACGAACGGAAGTCTCGGTCCCAGGAGGCTGTCGGTCCAGAGAGCCCCGTACCCAGCGAGATACTTCGTGACCGGGGGATGCTCCATGTTCCAAATCCAGCTCTGCCCGCGAAAATCCAGGGCGAGCAAATTCCACCAGTAATTGCGCCCGGCCCCTGTGTACGCGTCCTCGTCCCAGGTCTGCCCGAAACGCCCCAACACAAACAGACGCACCGCCAGGGCCAGCAGGAACCAGCCAAGAACCGCAACCAAGGCCTGTCGATTCTGCCTGGATTCTCTCAGGCTGTTCCAGAACTTCTTCAGAGACCCTCGAAGCCACAGGACGATGAGAGACAGCCAGACAAGAAATATCGCCGTGACGATCCAGGCGTCACGATGTCCTATCCTCTCAGGCCCGTAATCCGCCGGGGCCTCTGCGCCGGGACGCAAGTACATTGGGTCGATGTATTCGGGGGATCCGCGACGTCCCGGTGCCTGCCAGAGAAGCCGACAGCCCCCGCCCTTCACCGGACGACAATCCAGGGTCACAGGATGCCAACCCCGATCTACCAGCACCTGGTTGCGAACCACATCCCATCGCGGACCGAGACTCCCACGAAAGCCTCCCGCCCCTCCCGACACAGAGCGGTCCAACACCTTCCGTCCGTCGAGATCCAGTCGCCCCCGCCCTGCGAGCTGCAGGCCGAACACGTACTTTCCCTTGCGGGGAATCCAGATTCGGCCCGTCCAGCGGACATTGGAAAGGTTTGCCGGTGCAGGAAAGAGCGAGGCCTCCTGGGATGTCCTGGATTTCGTTCGGCCGTCGCGACTGGTGGTGGTCATGGTCAGACCACCCGCTGCATGCCGCAGTCCGGCCCGCAGCGAAAGCAGCCCCACCGTGACACCCAGGGCAAGAACCAAAAGCCCCAGGTCCAGCCGGTGTCTTCCCAGCCAGAATCGTTTCCGCCCTCGTTCCTCCACCACAGAGCCTCCTGAAGAACCCGCTCATCGGCAGGCCCTCGTCGCGATTGCAGTGAAAACCAACCAGTCGGTTCAAGGCTGCAACAAAAACCAGTGCAGCGACTCGTATTCGCCTCCCCGGACAGGCACAATCCGAACGGTCATACTCTCTGCCGTCACGAAAGATCCGGGCACCTGGAACCATGCCTCGCCCCGGGATCGATCCTCCGGCCGTCCCACGATCCACGTCTCAGCAACCCTGCGGCCTCCCAGCGATACGGACAGTTCCACAGACTGTCCCATGCGGGACCGCAGTACCAGGGCAAGGGGCTTGTGCGGAGCAAGTCCTCTGACATGGAACTGCTCACCAGTCCGGACCACCCGCCCCCCCTCGATGAGGAGCCGCCCCTGACTGCGCATCACGGCCAGGCGGAACCGAGCCGGCCCGTGAAGATGGCCTTGCCCCGCGTGGTAGCGGTGTGACTTTTCACTGACCCGATCGGCCACGTCCACCTGGTCTACGAGTCTCCATTCCTTCTCGTCCGCCGGTCGAGAGCCTGGAACATCCGGATCGATGAGCTTTTCCCAATGCACCCGATAGGCCGTCTTCTCCCGCCCTCCGGCAATGGTGACCTGGGCCAGACGAACCGAATGGATCTTTTCGAGCAAGGGCAGGCGGGTCAGGGCCGGGAAAAAATTGGGATACACGACCATGAAGCCAGGCCGGATGCGTTCGAGTGTCTCCCAGACGAATCCATCGGAACGCACACCTCCCGGCGGCCGAAATTCGTTGGATACCAGGCCGATCATGTCGTAGCAGCGCCTGCCGCTCAGGTAGGGAATGGCTCCGGCGTCGTGTATCGCCACCTTGGCGTCCTTGGGAAGATTCTTTCGCATCCAGGAAACCATCGGGAGATAATGGCCGGCGATGTCCGAACAATTCCGGGCATAAATCCTCGCCCACAGCCCCAGACTTCCCGCACCCAGGACCAGAAGGACCACCAGCAGGGTGCGTCTGAGCGTCCTGCCCAACTGCGGTCCGAACGGCCCGGCCAAAACGTTGATACCCAGGGCCCCGGCCGCTGCCACCAAAGGAACGTAGGGCATGTAGTATCGGTTGTGATGCTCCACGTGCTCGATGAGAAAACCGTAGAACGCAGTGATGGCGAGCAGAGAGATTGCCAGCATCCATGCGGCGGCCCTGCGCCCCGATTCTCTGGAACGGAGCAGTCCGGCCAGGGAAGCGATCACCGCCACGAACAGAATCTGGGAGACGAACTCGTTCGAGGATGTCACCAACCTGCCGGGCACAGCCACGATGGTCCGCCCCGTTTCCCAGAGATACCGCACCCAATCCATGTCATGGGCGAAGTGGGACTTGACCAGCATCCCGTTGGTGGTCATATGTCCAGACAAAACGGCCAGAAGAATCGTGGGCACCAAGCCGAGGAGCAGCGCCGTCCAGAGGGGCCAGCCCACCCACCGAAGCGCCCCGACCAACCGTCGCCGCAACAGCTCCGACACGGATTCGGAAAGAGCCTTCGTTGCCTTCCCGCTGCCTTCTCCCGGTTCTTCTACAGGCTTGTCTCCATGGGCCCGGGGTGTACCTGGTGTCGTCTCGACAGAGGCTCTCGTCCCGGGCTCGAAGCACTTCCAGAGCACAAGAGCGCCCACCAAGGCAAAGGAGAGCACCAAGCCTTCGGGTCTCATGGCGGCAAGAAACCAGAGCGCCAAGGATGCGGGCAGACGTCGGCCGTCTTGAACGAACACCAGCAACGACCAGAGAGCCGCGGCCAAGGCCGCGGCCGTCACCCCGATGGCCATTCCAGAGGCCACTCCCCACATGAACCAACCATTCAATCCGACGAGCAGCCCTCCCAAAACAGCCACGGCCCGATCCTCGGTCAACCGTCTCAGCAGGGACCACACGAAGAACATGGCCAGGGCCAGAGCCAAGGTGTTGAGGAGCTGTGCAGCCCATATCAAAGAAAGGCCGCGGAGTCCCAGGGCCCAAAACGGCGCCAGCAATACGGGATAGAGAAAACTCGTGGCCCCGGTGGAAACCTGATCGCCGTCTTGGTACCGAAAAAACCGCCCCCTTGCGATCTGCTTGGCATATTGAAAATGAATGAATGTGTCGTCGAGGGGCGGAGCGGCGACCCTATTGTAAGCCATGTCTGCGCCCACGAAATAGGTGACTTCTCCCAGGGCCAGGACCCCAAAGAACAGGGGCATGACCCAAACCCGACCAGAAAAACGATTCATGCACCCTCCCCTGTGTTGCCCACCAGCTTGAGTTGTCGCGGAGCGGTCCGGCGCGGAACCCCAACGGGATAGTCGCCCGTGAAACAAGCCTCACAATGAGCGGCACCGGCCCCGTCCCCCACCGACCAACGCAGCCCATCGACACTGAGATACCCGAGGGTGTCACAATCCAGGAAATGCGCGATTTCCTCCACAGAATGGCTGGCGGCGATCAGCTCGTCGCGCCGGGGCGTGTCGATGCCGTAGTAGCAGGGAAACTTGGTGGGCGGCGAAGAAACGCGAAAATGCACTTCTTTGGCGCCCGCGGCGCGGACGAGTTGGATGATCTTGCGGCAGGTGGTGCCCCGGACGATGGAATCGTCCACCACCACCACTCGTTTTCCCGACAAGGCGCTCTCCACCGCCGAGAGCTTGAGTCGCACACCGAAATGGCGAATGGACTGGGCTGGTTCGATGAAGGTGCGTCCCACATAATGGCTCCGAATGAGTCCCATTTCCAACGGGATGCCGCTGCGCCTGGCATAGCCCACGGCAGCGGGGATGCCGCTGTCGGGAACTCCCACCACCACGTCGGCATCCACGGGATGTTCCTCTGCCAGTCGCTCTCCCATGCGCACTCGATCTTCATATACGCAGCGACCGCCCACCGAAGCATCGGGACGCGCAAAATAGACCTGCTCGAAGACACAAAATCGTTGCGGGCTCTTGCCGAACGGAAAATGGCTCGTCAGGCCATCTTTGCCCACGATCACCAATTCGCCCGGTTCGATGTCGCGAATGTAGGTGGCGTCGATGAGGCGGAAGGCACTCGTCTCCGATGCCACCACGAACCCGCCCTGGACCCGACCGAGAACGAGGGGACGAAAACCAAAGGGATCTCTGCATGCAGCCAGATGTTGTGGTGTGAGCACCACCAGGCTATAGGCCCCTTCGATCCGACCCAATGCCTCCACGAGGCGACCGGCGGTGTCGGACGCATCGCTTCTGGCCATGAGATGCACGATGACCTCTGTGTCCGCGCTGGACTGAAAGATGGAACCCTGCCCCTCGAGTTCGTCTCGAAGTTCATTGCCATTGACCAGATTGCCATTGTGCGCCACGGCCACGGAACCATGCCTGCATTCCACGGCAAAGGGCTGTGCCTCCTGGATCCGGGACTCACCGGCCGTCGAATACCGAACGTGACCAATGGCGGACGTCCCCACGAGACGATCCAACTCCCTGGGAGGGAAGGCATCTGCTACGAGTCCCATTCTCCGGGTGGAATAGAGCCTCGTCCCGTCCGAAGTCACGATGCCCGCCGACTCCTGTCCCCTGTGCTGGAGGGCATGGAGACCGAGGTAGGCGAGAGTCGATGCTTCCTGATGGCCATAGACGCCCACGATTCCACACATGGCTCAGCCCTCCGACAGACCAAGATTGGCCCGAATCCGCACATGGGGGTCCTCCAAATCGGGCTCGAAGACTTCCCCCGTGATTTCCTCGTACAACCGGGCATAGCGCAGCGCCGCCTCCACAACGAGTTGCCCAGGCAACTCGGGTGCGGGCCCGTCACCCGAGTATCCCAGCCGCTCTCTGAGATAGCGACGCACGAACTCCTTGTCGGGAGCCTTTGGGTTGCGTCCGGCCTCGAAATCTTCCTGGTACGTCTCTGCGTACCAATAACGCGACGAGTCCGGCGTATGCACCTCGTCGATGAGCACAATGCGCCCGTCTTTGGATTGTCCGAACTCGTACTTGGTGTCCACGAGAATCAAGCCCCGCTCCGCTGCGCGTTGTGTCCCAAACGCAAACAAGGCCATGGCGTACGACTCCATCCGGTCGAATTGTTCGGGAGTCACCAGCCCCATGTCCAGGATTTCATCCTTGGACACAGACCTGTCGTGCTCCCCGATGTCTGCCTTGGTGGAAGGGGTGAGCAAGGGCTTGTCCAGCCTCTGATGGCGCCGCATTCCTTCGGGCAGGCGATGCCCGCAAAACTCCCTGGAGCCTTGCTCGTAGGCCCTCCAGATCGACGTGGAACTCGATCCCGTCAGATACCCGCGCACCACCATCTCCACCGGGAAGGGCTCACACTGCATCGCCTCGGTAACATTGGGATCCGGAATGGAAATCACGTGATTGGGGGCGATATCCTTAGTGGCCTCGAACCAGTAGGCTGCCATCTGGTTGAGCACCTGGCCCTTGAACGGAATGGCCCCCAGGATCACGTCGAAGGCGGAAATCCGGTCCGTGGCCACCAGGTATCTCCTGTCACCATCGATATAGGAATCCCGGACCTTGCCCCGTTCCAACCGCCCGAGTTTGGTAAAGTCGGTCTCGAGCAGGACCTGGTGGAGATACTGTTCGACGATGCCTGCATCCAATCTGGCCATGATCGCCCCCGAATTTCCTGGTTCAACCCTGCGCGTCCATGGGGGACGAACTCCCCGGTTCCTCCTCTCGATCCGAGGGGCCAAAGACGCGATTGAAAATAACGTCCACGTATCTCAAATGATGGTTCACATCGAAAAGGCGCTCCAGATCGCCGGGCTGGAGGCGCCCTCGTATCTCAGGGTCTGCTGCCAGCAGGGCCTGGAAACTCCGTCCCGTTTCCACGGCCTCCAGGGCGCAGCGCTGTACCACCTCGTAAGCCGCCTGGCGCCCCATGCCGCCGCGCACCAGTTCCAGGAGCACCGACTGGCTGAAAATCAGCCCCGCGGTGCGCTCCAGGTTGGCGGTCATGGCATCTGCGTGGATCACGAGTCCGCCTGCCAGCCTTGCAGCCCGGCGAAGCATGAAATGGACCACTGATGTCACGTCGGGCAGCATCATGCGCTCGGCAGAGGAATGACTGATGTCTCGTTCGTGCCACAAGGCGACGTTCTCGAGAGCTGTGGAGACGAAGGCGCGGGCGATCCGGGCCAGCCCGCACAAATTTTCGGACAAGATGGGATTCTTCTTGTGGGGCATGGCCGAAGAGCCCTTCTGTCCGGACCCGAAGGGTTCATTGGCCTCTCCCACCTCCGTGCGCTGCCATCCGCGGATGGTGACGGCCATCTTTTCGATCCCAGCCGCCATAGACGCCAAAGCGAAAACCAGCTCGGCATACCGATCCCGCTGGACCACCTGGGTGGCCACCTCTTCCGGAACGAGCCCCAGGGCTTCGAGAGCCTTTGCCTCCACGCCTGGAGGAACGTTCGCATAGGTCCCCACGGCACCGCCGATCTTGCCCACGGCCACAGATGCCCTGGCCCTGGCCAGCCGCCCGCGGTTTCTGCGCAATTCCGCAAACCAGAGCGCAAAGGTCAGGCCGAGACTCGTGGGCTCGGCATGGATCCCGTGGGTCCGACCCACCATGGGCTGGTGCTTGAACTCGGAGGCCCTGCGATAAAAGATTTCCTGGAGTGCGGCGGCCTCTCGGTCCAGCAGGTCCACCGCCCGAACCAGGAGCAAGGCCATGGACGTGTCCAGGATATCCGAGGAAGTCATCCCCAAGTGAAGCCAACGAGCCGGCTTGCCCGCCAATTCTTCTACATGGGTCAAAAACGCGATCACGTCGTGCCTGGTGCGGCGCTCGATTTCTTCGATGCGCCCGGGATCGAGCCGTGAGATCTTCGATTGCACCTCATCGGCTGTCCCAAGAGGAACGAGGCCTTCCGACTCCATGGCTCGACAGGCAGCCAGCTCCACTTCGAGCCAGGTTCCGTAGCGGGTCTCGTCTGACCAGAGTTCGGCCATTTCAGGGGTCTGGTAGCGGGGGATCACGATGCGCTCCGTTCTTCCCACCGGCAACGCTGAATACAAGAGCCGGTGTCAGCGGGTTCGTTCGCCTCGTTCCTTTCCGACAGAGCCCTGACTACAGCATGGACGCATCATCCGCAAGGCCTTTTGCCCCCCGTCGTATTGACCGGCAGACTCGCCGGTGAATCGGAATCCAAGACTCTCGAACAGGGCCATGGCTCGATCGTTGGTGTGGGCCACGGTCAAGAGCAGCGCACGGATGGGCAACTCGCGTCCCCGACGGTCCACCTCGGCGAAAGCCGCCTGAAAAAGCCGACGCCCGATTCCCTTCCCCTGGTAAGAGGCATCGACCCCGACTGCCAACACATCCACAGCAAGGCTCTTGGTGCCGAAAGGCACGATCCCGAGCTGCAAGAACCCGACGACGCGGCCTCCAGCCTCGGCCACGAGGGTCACCATGTCATCGATGAAGAGGAACGAAGAGAGGACCTCCGAATAGTCTCCGTATGGGGCAAACACATCCCCGGCAATCCGTGACAAGGCAGCGTAGTCGGCTGGTTTGCCTCGACGAACCAGGACTCGAAAGCCCCCAGCAATGTCTCCGCAATGCTCACCCATGGCCCCCTCCTGTCCGGACCAATCCGAATGCAGACAACTTTCAGCTCTTTCCAGGTCCAAATGCCGGCCAGTTGACCGATGTCGCATCCGGCGCAAAAAACGATATACTGATCACAGACAATGGGCAATCGAGTGCTGGTTGCAAGGAAGCATCACAGATGAGATTCACTTTTCGACAGGTGACATTGCATGCGAGACAGGCGGCCAGAAAAGGCCAGGCCGCAGTAGAGACCGCCATCGTGCTCCCCCTGATGACCTTCCTGATTTTGGGGGTCCTCCAGCTCGCAATGATCCAACATGCCAAAATCATGACAGAATACGCTGCCTACAGTGCGGCCAGGGCAGGAATCGTATGGAATGCGGATCGCTGGATCATGGAAAACGCCGCCATCATTGCCTTGCTGCCCACGTATGAAGGGCTCATGAAACAGCACGATCTTTCCGATCCCCTCCAAATGATCAAACGAATCGCCCAGCGTGCCCTGCTCTACCAGGTCAACCGAAAACTGCCTGCCGCCGTGGACTCGATCCGCCACGGCACAGACGGAATCATTTCACAACTCCCCGACATGTTCCAGGGAGGCGCCACCCAGCTCCGCGACCAGGTCTTGAGCATCGCGGAAAACTGGGCCGACAGCCACCTGCGCGATGCCATCACCGATGCCCTGGGCAATGACGATCTCCAAATGGTCACCGTCGAGATTTTGAGCCCCAGGCTCAACAGCTTCAACCTCCGAAACACGGAGATCGATTTCGACGACGTGCGCAAGGGCAATTCCTGGCGCCAGGCCACCAGGCTCTCTGTCAAGATCACCTATCTTTATATGATGCGGATCCCCTTCGCCAATCAGTTCATGCACCTGGCCTGGCGGGCACACCGGCTGGGCAAGAAACTCTACGGCGCCATTGGAGGCCCATCTACGGATCGAAGCCGGGACGGAGCCCTGACGTACAGCCAGCAACCAGATCTGGTGGGAGGTGACCGTCTCACCAGGGCAGTGGCGAACATCGCAAACCAGAGCCACGTGTATCTCATTCCCTTGACTGCCACCTACACGATGCGGATGCAATCCAATCCCTATCGTGTCAGCGTGGAGGAGAGTCCGTAGGAGCGTCCCATGGGTCTTCGCGAAAAACTCCTCAAGCGTCTGGGCAGACGTCTTTGGCGTCGCAGGCCTGGACAAGTCATGCCTCTGGCTGCCCTGGGCCTTTTTATCATGGTCATGTCCATCATTGCCACCATGAACCTGGGACAGGCTGTCTACCAGAAGATTCGCGTGCAGAACGCCGCCGACGCAGCCGCCTATTCCCTGGCAGCTATGGAGGCCCGCGCCTTCAATTTCGTGGCGCTGACCAACCGCACGCAGATCGTTCATTATAACACGGCCCTGACCCTCCAGAGTTACTTGAGCTATGCTGGCTTCGTGGTCTCTCTGACCGGCACCATGCGGGACCTGGCCAACGCGATTCAATCCGTGGTGCAAACGGCATGCTCCAATCTCCCCTACCCAGCTAACGTCCCTTACTGTGCGGCCATTGGAGGGGCCGTCGCCATGGCGAACCTGGCGGGGATCTTTGCGAACGTCGCTTCGCAGCTCTACGACATCCTCCACCAGTTCATTCCAATGGGCGTAGAGGCACTGTCCCTGTTCAACCGGTACGCCATATGGGAGATGCAGCTCATCAGACTTGTGCTCGTCAACGCCCACCTCCTCACTGGGGTGTACGAATTCGTCACGGCCAACGACAGCCAACTGGGCTGGGGCGCCAAGGGTCTGCTCCTCAACTGGGTCATCAACAGTCTGCTCAATTACCTGGAGTTTCGCAGCGCCTTCGATGCTGGGGCGGGAGTCAATCCCGGCCTGGTGGATCTCATCGTGGGACTGGTCAACAGACCCACCCGCTTGTTCGACTATAGCAAGGACCCGCCCTCGGAAATGGAGGAAGCCCAGCAGGTCATGGCGGAGTTGACCAATGCAAGCCGATCCCATCGAGACATCTACAACCGCTCGGGCATGGTGGCCGTGACCATGGGCTGGGACATGATCGCCGGCATGAAAATGGGCCAGACAAAGATCATCGCCGAGAAAGTCCGGATTGGCCCGGAAGTCCGAGGTATCCGGCATCCGTCGAACAATGCCAAGCACTATCCCGTGGGCGACACCCTGGCGTCAGACGACTTTTTGTCCGCCGGTGCCATGGGCCTGTTTCTGGCTCCACCCGCCCCGGCCTTCGTCATCCTGCTGCCTGGACCCACAGGCGCCCAGAGAGTGGGTGACGGACTCTACGCGGACAAAGATGGGGGCGGCCACTATCGCTACAGGTCTCCCGGAGGCACGACACCGGGAGCCCCGGGCGGCTGGTCATCCATTGCCTTTGCGCCCTTCCCGCCCAGGGGCCTTCGCAGGACCATGGCCGACCGGAACGAATCAGACCACAAGTTCGAACCGTCGCCGTATTTCAAGTTCAACGCACTGGGAGACCGTTACAAAGACTATAACCAGCCGAGCACGTGGGTCTTTTTGAACAAGCACCACGAAAACTTCCAGACAGGCGACAACAAAAGGCCCTGGCACTATCAGTTCACCTTCAAGCACGGGACGCAGTCGGCGGTGAGCCTGGACACCACCATCGGCGGCAGTCGGACTGCGTTGCTCTTCGAGGGCATCAACGTGATCTCGCGGGGTATGTGCTATTATCATCGACCCGGGACATGGGACGAACACCCAAACTTTTTCAACCCGTTCTGGAGGGCCAGATTGGCACCAGTGGGCTCGAAACTCATGAACGTCTGGGACAAGTACGTGTCTACGAGGATCACGTCGTCTTCGGAGAACCAGATCATCCGGGGGCTGGTCAATTTCATCCGGAACCTGCTGGCGGATGTCTTCTTCAGGGTCGTGACATCGGTGATCACACATTGAGGCGAGCCATGAAACGGCGCAACGAACAGAGGCGAAAAAACAGCGCGAGAAAAGGGCAGGCCATGGTGGAATTCGCCTTGGTGGCGCCGATTATGGTTACCATGCTCCTTTTTGCCATGTATTTTTACGAGCTCAACGAGATCAAGCTCAAGACCCAGGAAGCAGCCCGCTACGTCGCCTGGGAGTTTACCTCCTATCCACTGCACGACTACGGTGAACGGAACCAATCCCACCATTTTAGCAGCGCCCGATCGGCCATCATAGCAGAGGCCACGGCCCGCTATCTCAACCTGGATTCGACCCACCCAGGCGTAGCCAATTCCTACCTGACGCTGAATTGGACTCCCATGGTCATCCGTGTCCAGGACCAAAGAGATCCCCGCATCCCTTCGGGACGAGATCTCTTCGGATTCGACCTCAACATGCTCTTTAACGTGGTAGGGCTCTTTGCGGACATCTGGCGCATGATATCCTTCACCCATGGCAATCCCATGCTCATGGCCATGATCGCGGGATACTATTCCGAGGAACACTCCTTTTTCGGTGCTGGTCTCAACCGGTTCAACCCGCCCTCTCGATGGGGTTTCAATACAAGGGGCTATCCCAAGGTCACCGTCCGCATCCAATTCCACAACCAGTTCATTCCCAGGGTATTTCTCCGAAAGGGCCGCAAAGGCTTCTTCAACAAGCACCTGGCCATGCACCGTCACACCATACGCGAGACCTCGGCCCTGGTGGCGGATTCCTGGAGACTGCACTACGGAGACGACATCGACAACCAATCCGGCAAGAGCAAACCATATTGGAAGGCCGTGGACCGGATGGCATTCGTCACGCCTTCCGTGCGCAATTTCGTCAAAGGGTATGCAAACCTCATGCGTCTTATCACATCCTTCATGGCGCTCACGGTCATAGGCTATGCACCACCACCCACGATTTCCGATCCCGTGGCCACGACCCTGGTCTCGAAGAGATACCATGGACGCAACCCCAACACGGGAAAAATCCAACTCATGGAAGACACTGGTCCGGAAAACTACGACACAGCCCCTCTCAAGCCCGAGTCGGAATACGAAAAGACCTTCAAGGATCGGGGGAAGAACTTCATGGGCTGTACAGAGCCGGAGCGCCTCACCTGCGGCGCCTCGCTTTCCACGGAAAATCCATTTGGAGACTACGTGGTGCCGCCTCCGGAAGGACATTGATCATGGCACGCGACAAGAAACAAAGAGACGGCAAACGAGTCCTGGCTTCCGGCGGGATCCTTCTGCTTGCCGCTGCGGCGGCCTCGGCGGGACTCAGCCTGGTCCAGGGGGCGGTGACGGCCAGCGCCCGGCCACACCACGACTCCATGTCCAAGTTTTGGCCTGTGCCCATGCCCAGCTATCCAGGTGCCCGGGAAAGGCCCCTGACCAGCGGAATGGACGCTGCGGATGCCAGGCTTTTCATGTCCTACTTTTCCACGGCCGACGAACCCCTGACCGTGGCCATGTTCTACGAGAATCGCTGGCGCGCCGCTGGGTACCACGTCACAAGAGACATCACTCTCCAGGGCGGTCACGTCTCGGCCCTCGACCTGGTGACCGGGGTGGTCCGGCAGATCGTGTTCTTCAAACAGGGCAAGAGAACCATCGTGTTTCCATCCGTGACCAGGGGCATCCCCACCGGCGCCGCGGCACAGGCAAAATCCGCAGTTCCGATCTATCCTGGAGCCCAGGGGGTGACGCGATTCGGTGCCGACGAAGGGAGCGGTGCCAATGAAGTCGTCATGTTCGTAGATTTCGGCAAGGTTCGCGACAACGTAACTTTCTACCGCAACGAGATGCAAGCCAGAGGCTGGACCCTCGTCCAAGACATGCACAAAGTCCCCACGCTCCCAGACAAGGACCACAGCCTCCTGTTTCGCCGTGACGATGCCGAATGCACGATCAACATCTTGACCACGCCTGGATCGGAACAGGTTCGAGTACACATCACCCTGGCGAGGGGACGGTAGGCCATGAAACGAGGGTATCGAAAAAACGAACGGAACCGTTCCGGAAAGTTTCCTTGGTTGAATCGCCGCAGATCGGGCCAGGGCATGACCGAGTATGCATTGGTGAGCGTGGTGCTCACCACGGGGTTCTTCGTGGCAGGATTCGAGTTTTTCCCTGCCTTCATCCAGGCCTTCCAGCGCTACTACGATTCCTTCTACGTGCTCATCAACCTGCCGATCCCGTAAAACGCACTTCCCGCAGACGGCATCATCTCGTAGCCCCCCCGATCCACTGCTCCGTCAGCGCCCCATGGCCGCCAGAATGAGCCGCCAGGTGCCACCAGGCAGGATCCCCACTGCGATCCCCACGGCGGCAGCGGTCCAGATCACCACCAGAGCACCCCTCCCGGCCCTGGCATGGGAGGATGGCACCGAAGGAGGGAGGTCGGAACCGAAGAACACCGCCCCCAGAGACAGAAGCGGCTGGAGCCCCACCACCCAGGCCACCAGGAGCAGGAGAGTGGAGAGCACCGAAACATCTACCAGCCCCCGCAACAGGGCCAACCGAGCCACGAATCCGGCAGTGAATGGACTCCCCAGGGCATTGGCCAAGGCAGCCAGCAACCCAATGGCCAAGAAGGGTTCCCTCTTGGACAGACCGTACCACCTGGCAGGCATCTTCCCGCCGGGGATTGGAGCCTCACCGGCAGCCTCCATGCCATAGCCTGCCACGGACAAAGCCAGCAGCGCCACTGTCCATGAAGCCACCATCAAGACGAAACCCGGGCTTCCATCCCCGAGCAGCCGAGCCTGGGCCACCCAGGACAGGATCATCCAGGAGGCAGCCAACGACCCGAGGGCCAAAGAGAGCCCTCTGACACTACGCCGTCGTGCCAGTCCGAAGGCAGCGAACAAGATCCCCAAAGTTCCCATCACCAGCAGGACCCGAGCGCCCGCCTGGCTGGGTTGGACGGCCAAGACCACCTTCCCAGCGACCAGAGCGCCCACCGGGAAAAATACGGTTTGGAGCAATGCAGTGGTGGGCCAGGCAGCCCGCTCGAACATCTCGAAAAACCCCAGGCCGAACGGCAAGATCATGAGTTTCCAGGCCAACCCGAACAGCAAGGCCCCCAATGCCGTCCCGACCTGCGGAGACCAGACGAGCCGCCTGGGCCATGCAGTCAGGCT
>CAZIJS010000006.1:54266-62182 GCA_964539505.1 uncultured Myxococcales bacterium | reverse complement strand
CCAGGATCGTCAAAATCGAGGTTCTGTTCTCGGGAGTGCCATAGCACAAAATGGGGATCGAGGATTCTATGCCGCGGATATATTCCACCGCCAGCCCTGCCGCGCCCAGCACGACTTGGGCCGGGATCACGGCCACGTCGAGCTCGAATCGGTCGGCGAGGCGGGCGGCGTCTTTGAGCGACCTGGCGGAGACCACGGCGCAGCGGTTCCTGGTGAGAATATGTGCGATCTTCGATCGGTCCTCGTCGTCTGGTTCCATGAGCAAGACGCGCAGATGTCCCCTGGGAGAGAGGGTCCCCATATGGAGGAGCCGACGTCGCTGGCAGATGGCCCGGTGGGCTGCTCTGTGGATGGCCCCGATGCCGGCCAGGGGCTTGGCCAGGCGATCGGCGACCTGAGCGACTGGGAGGATGTCGTCAATCTCCCTGTCGTCGCCCAGTAAGACGACCGCTGTCTTGGGTCTGTGCTCTGCAGTTTCCCTTGCCAGGACACGAGCAGACCATCCGTTTCCTTCCGTGGCCAGGAAGAGCGCGTCGAAATGGTGTCGCTCCGAGTCATTGCTCCGGATGACGTTCATGACATCCTGCATGGTGGCTGCCGTCTGGACCGTCCAGTTCATGGAACCCAGTATATTGGCCAGGAGACTGGCGATAATGGGGTCGGGCTCTGCGATCAGGGCCACGGGAGCCTGGTCGAGTTGGTCCAGCGACGACTGCGTGGATCCGCCCGGGTCTGCTTCCATTATCATGGTTTCCGTGAGTGCCTTGCGGACCTGTTCGAGATTGGCACGCAGTGGTTGGTCGGCGTCGTTCTGGATGGCCTCGATGGTTCTGAGCAGGCGTCGGACCCGGAGCCTGCGCCGTCTTCTGGCCACGGCCAGTTCCACCTTGAGACAAAAGACATCCAGATCCTCGATGGGTTTGATCACCAGGTCGGTTGCGCCCAGTTCCATGGCATCGAGGAGTTCTCCCAGCTCCCTTCGGAATCCCACGAGCACCAGTTCCAGGTCCGGCCTGCGGCTCACCACCTGCGAGGTGGCCTCCGTGGGCGCCAGCCCGGTGGCCGAGGTCTCCACCACCACGGCGTCCAGTCCGCGCCTGGCCAGCAATTGGGGCAAGTCTTCGAGTCCCTTTGCCCTGGTGACGATGTGGCCGTGATGTTCCAGTGCGCGGAGCGCCGGGTCTGAAACCCATGCCACGATCCGGGCTGGTTTCTGGATGAGGCGTTCCATCATGGCCTGGAGTTCCTCGGTCAGTGGATTGAGTGCGAGGTCCTGTCGTGAGATGGCCTGCATGGCCTCTTTGAGGGCTTCGGCCTGGAGGAGATTGGTTTCCCTGCGTCGGGCCGCAGCCCGGATGCGACCGGCAAAGGTCTTGAAGTTGGTGTCTGGTTTGATCAAAAAGTCGGACACCGCCCACTGGAGCCCTTCTGGAAATTCTCGAATTGCAGATGTCTCTGTGAGGATCAACACTTCGGCCAAGGGATCCGACAAGAGGATCTCTGTGACCAGGGGCGTGATGCTCGAAGCCGGCTCAGGGGGAAAGATGAGGTATACATCGAAGGATTCTGCTGCTCTGAGCGCTTTGCGCAATTGTGAGGGGGCTTCGAAACGGGCCGGCTTGAATCCGAGTTTCTTGATGGCATTTCCCAGGGCCGCCGACATGTCGGGGTCTGGGTGCAGGATCACCGCCGTCCATTGGTGCTGCTCTCCGGTGAGTCTGGAACTCCGCAGCCTGCCCGATGAGTCCATGGCTTTGCCGGAGCTGCTTTTCTGGGAGTCTCTTTTCTTGGCGGCCCGGATGGTCGCCGGTTCGATGCCCTTGTCTGTGGACTTGCGAGAAATTTCCCATTGGTCCAGGGCCTGCTTCACTTCCTGGGCCGATTGGAACCGTTGCTCGGGAGCCTTCTCGAGAAGCTTGAGAATGACTCGTTCGATGGCTTCAGGGATGGGCTGGTCCGCCAGCTCCGTGGGTTTGGGCGGGGGCATGGAGACATGGGCGTTGAGATAGTCGTAGGGATTGTCGAAATAGAAGAGTGGCTCGCCGGTGAGCATCTCGAAGAAGACCACGCCCAGGGAGTAGAGGTCCCCGCGGCCGTCCGGTAGCTTGCCCTGGCATTGTTCCGGGCACATGTAAAGAGGTGTCCCGAAAATATAGCCTGAATCACGGTTCCTGCGGCCTTCCATGATAGAGATGCCGAAGTCCACGAGCTTGACCTGTTCACGGCCGTCCCTGAGACGCTGGACCATGATGTTGTCGCACTTGATGTCGCGGTGTACGATGCCCATGCCGTGGGCTTCGATGAGAGCCGAGAGCACCTGGTGGATGAGTTTGGTGGCACGCCAGGGCTCTATGGGGCCCTCGGTGTCCAGGATGTCGCTGATGGTTTCGCCGTTGATAAACTCCGTCACGATGCAAGGCGCCCCATCGTTTGTGGTGCCGAAATCCAGGATGGTCACCACGTTGGGATGACTCAGCCTGGCGATGGTTTCGGCCTCGGCATGGAATCGTTCCTGTTCCTCTGGATCGTTTCTCAGGTTGGTGCGCAGGACCTTGATGGCCACCTTCCGACCCAGGGTCCTGTGCTTTGCCTGGTAGATGGCCCCCATGGCGCCACGGCCGATGGCCTTTTCCACCACGTAGTTTCCCAGGACTGTCTGTCCGATGAGTCGATCGTGCCCGTCCATGAGGATGTTTTTACAATTCTCTTGCAATCTTGGAAAGGGAGAAGAGGCGGGCAGGCGGCAACACATGGCATTTTCGGGCAGACCGAGCCGGGGCGGACCCTTGGAGGAAAGGCGTGGTGCAGGGAAGGCCGTTGGACAACGAGGTTTCGGAAGAATCTACCAGTTGAGAAATTTTCGGACCTGGCCCGAGAGGGGCAAGACCACGATGCGGCGTCTGAGTTGTGTGTCGCGTTTGTGATTGAGATAGATGGTAAATCCTTCTTTTTGGAGGGTGGTCAGCTTTGCATCCATGGTGCCGTCGGGAAGGAAATAGATGCGCTTCGTGTAAAGACGGTAAGTCGATGGCATGGCGGGGAGGTTGTAGTCGGCGATGTTGGCATAGCGGATGGCATGGGGGCCGTCCGGGGCCCAATAGCGGGTCCCTGCCTCTTTGTTCGGCTGGGGAGGACAGGTGTCTTCACACCACTGGACCGACCTGCGGGTGAATCGCACCGCGTAGCGCACGCCCTTGTTGATGGCCCTGGTGCGCGCCTCCCGCATGGCATTGACGATGGCAGCGGCTTGTTCGTCGATCTGTCGCTCGAATCGATTGCGCCTGGTGGAGAAAACGGCCACAGAAGAGAGGATTCCCACGATGACAAGAGTGACCATGAGTTCCACCAGGGTAAATCCCCAGGGCCTGCGCCGTCTTTTGCCATGCCTTGGATCGCGACTCATGGTGTCACCTCCAGCGGAACGTTTCGGACCTTGATCACGGTAGAAACCACTCTGCGGGTGTAGCCGTCCCGCGTTGCGGCCGCTGGCCTGTCTTCATAGCCGGGCCTGCGTCCCTGGCGCCATCCTGGAATTTCGGAGGTGGAGCGCACCACCAGGGTCAAGCGCACGGCGCGCACGCGAGCGGTCTCGGCTGCGGTGAGATCGCGGCTGTTGACCCACTGATCGCCGAGGGCATCGGGGGGATCACTGGTGTCGAGTTGGACTGCGATCTGCATGTCTTCCACGCCCTCGGCCACCGGCTGCCAGTTGTATTGGTTCGGGTCCCCCCCTGCGGCCCCCGACGCCATCATGAGCAGCGGCCGCTTCGGGTCGCTGTCGTCGATCCTGAAGGCCGCGGTGGCTCCCCCGAGATTCAGGAGCCTGGTGCCGGCTGGCAGGGTGTTGGTGCCCAGGTTGTTGCGGCACCACTGCATCGATGCGCCCTGGTTGAAGCAGCGGGCGAGTTGGGTTCCCGTGGAGCGGTGTTGGATAAACTTGTTTGTGATTTTACTCACCGCCAGGAGGCAGCCTCCGTGATCGTTTTGGACGACGAAGAGATCACCGGGACGGAATTTCCAGGACTCGTTCGTTGGTTTCTCTTGAGATGTGACTGGAAATGACCTACTCGTGGTGGCGCTTCGGTTCTGGTCTACTCCCATGACCTCGAACCAGTCCGGGTCTGTGTCCTGGCCTCCGTTGGTGGTATCGGTGGCGCCGAAGCTGTTTCGGTTGTGGAGAACGAAGGGACCGACCTTGTGGAGGCCTCCGCAGACCGTGGAGATGTTGGCCGACAGGCCGCCGCCGGCGCCTCGGATGACTCGGGCCATCATGCGCTTGGTCACCTGCAGGGTCTGTTGCATCCTGGTGATCTGGTCTTGCCGGTGGAGCGCCCTTTGATAGGTGCTTTGGATATGGAAGGCTGCAGCCACCACCATGCCTGCCAGGACCATGGCCACCATGAGTTCCACCAGGGTGAAGCCTTGTGGGTTCTGGATCCTGGATTTTGGAAACGAAACCTGGTGCATCTGGCAACCTCCCTAACGAAATTCCGCAGTGCGCAGCACGATGCGGATGGGTCTGGGTGGATTGGTGGTGTCGTCTGAAAAAGTCACCACGACCTGGATGTCGTACAGGGTGGACTGGGGCCGTTGCACCTTGAATGCGTAACTGTAAGGGGTGTTGTTCGCATCGCTCTGATCGTTCGTGGTCAGGCCCAAGGCCTCTTGGCATGCCACCAGTTCCCCGCCCCCGGATTGACAACTGCCCAGGCAGGATGCCGGGGAGGCGCCGCCTGCCAGGCAGGCGAGCGTGGCGGTGGGCACGTTGCGCAGTCCTTCGAGTCTTGCCTGAGCCCTGTCGAGGGCTTGGGCCAGTCTCGACCCCGTGGTGTTGGTTCGGATGGCCACTGCCGCCACCTTGGTCAGTCCAAGCAATCCCACCACCACCACGAGCATGGAGATGAGCACCTCGGTGATGGTGATCCCTCGCTGGTCGGCAATGGGCCTCACGGCAGCACCTCCTGCCAGTATCGGCTCTTGAGTCCCGTGCTCGACGAGGACCAGGCCAGGTTGTTCCATGTGTTGCCGCCGATAATCAGGGTCTTCCCTCCCATGGTGTTGGCGAAGAGATGCTGGTCGTGGACCATGATTCCTGAAACGATGCTGCCTCCAGCCGCCACGGGTGGAGCGAGCCGAATCGCCCGTCCTGCCTGGTCTGGGTTGATGTCGAAGGCGTAGACGTGGCCGGGGTTGCTGGGATCTTCGTCACAGATGTTTGCCTTGTCTCCGGTTGAGGTGCCCACATACACGCGGTCGGTGGCCAGGAAGGCATCGGCCCAGACTTTTTCGCCTGGGGGAAGTGCATCGCGGTAGAGCATGTCTGCGAAGTGGCATTGGCCCGCCGCGTCCCTGTCGGCAAAGGCATAGAAATAGTACGGGGGCGAGACCGGGTCGTTGGTGTCGGGACGATCGCCTGTTCCGAAGTAGAAGGCCACCACGTTGCTGCCCATGTTCTGGTCCTCGCGGACCGAAAAGACGGGGGTGACGTAGATGGGTTGACCCACGGCCGCCACCAGGCAGCTATTGCCCGCCGGCCCATTGATTTCGTGCTTCCAGACTCTCCCACTGGTATCGGCCACGTAGATCCGGTCAGAAAAACCATCGCCATCTGTGTCGATGAACACGGGCCTTCCCGCCACACCGTAGGCCTTGGCCGAACGCAGGCCGCCACCCTTGTTGAGCCGTACCTTGCCGTTTCTCAGGGTCTGGCCGCTGGCGGCGCTGATGAGGTAGAGATACACATTCGAAGGAGTGGCACTCAGCCCTGAGGTCATGGCAACCGCCCAGGTTTTTCCGTTGCCGGGGCGGTTTACCCAGGACGCCGTTGGGGCCACGGTGGTGCCATGGAAGTCCGGGTCGGTCCAGTCTTCGGGCCACAAGGGCCTTGGTGCCGCTGGGTGGGTTACGTCCAAGGCCGCGACGTAGGGATGGCGCCTGCCCATGGAGAAGAACAAGGCCGTGCGCCAGTTGTTGTACGTGTAGATATCGGCCACCGAGACAGAGCCGTCCACCATGGCCATGGGGTTGTCTTCTGGATAGTAGTCTCGGACCTTGTTGTTCTTCAAATAATTGAGCAGACTCTCGGGAACATAGGCCCAGAGTTCCGAGCCGGTGCCATAGTCGGGCTGTCCTCCAGACGACATCTTGAAATAGCCGCGCTGTTCCACGATGCTGGCGGTGTCCGGGTTGTCTCCCCATTGGAACATCCCCGCATCGAAGGCGTGGAGCATGCCGTCCTGGGCGCCCACGTAGGCCACGGTCCGGCGGTTTTGCTGGGTGGCCGCCCAGCTCCTGTAGCTGGATTTCACGCTGCCCGCGATGCCGCTTCCCTCCAGCCAGGCCGGCTCGCCCGGCACGTGCACGATGGCGGGATTCGAGGTGTTGATGGCACCCAGCTTCCAGGCTCGTTGCTGGCTCTTTGGAATCTCCCAGCCCCGAACCCATTGGATGATATACCTGGCATCATTGTCGTCGCTGTCCCGGTCCCGGTCCAGGTCATAGACTGGTTTGCCGTTCAACTTCTTGAGCCGGTCGTCACTGGTCAGGATTCTTTGCAGGAGCCAGGAGGAACCCGGAGAAACCACTGGTTCTAAGGTCCCGTTTCGGTTCGTGTAGACTTTCCTGTTGTCCGGATTGCGGTTTGCGAGGCCCAGTCCTGCGTCCCAGACCATGCGTTTGATGCTGTGGTTGGGGTCGTTGGGTGCATACAACTCGAACATCTTGAAGTGGCCCCTGTTGGACCGGTCGTTGCCCGTGACGGTCCAGTTCTTCGACGGGGTCTCCAGGGCGCCACGGAACATCACGTTGGCCAGGGGGATGGGGCTGGTGAAGACATATTCGCCGGACTTGAGCGCCTCGTAGCCAATGTCCACGTCACGCACTTCCGGGTGGCACTTGTGGTTGTCTGCGATGATCACCGCCTTCCATCGCAGCTCCCCGCCAGCATAGCCCATGGCCTGGATGTCGATGGTGGTTTCGTTCGGGCTGTCGGCGGGAAATTCTACCTTGATCCAGATGGGATCTCCGTTGCTGTCTACACTCACCGAGACGTAGTACTCGATTCTCGTCTCGGCGGGATCCGCAGAACAGGGCGGAATCGGGATGTAGTCGTCTTTTTTGATATGGACCTTGGTGATGGTCACCTGGTCCCTTTCGGCCTGCGGGATCTCGTCGGACACGATGCCGGAGACCGCCTCGCCGCCGTTTTGCCGCCAGACCAGGAAGGCGATGTCGTTGTAGTCCATATCCCCGCCGTTGTAGAGGTCTTCGAAGCCCAGGAGCCACCAGGTGGGGTCGGTGCTCGGAGCACCCAGGAACATGTGGTTCATCTGTCCGTTCTGCCGCACGTAGATGGTTTTGATCTCGTGGGGCATGATGATGCCAAACAAATTCTTGAGTCTCGTCAAGGTGGCGCTGTCCAGCCAGCCTTTCACGCCCGAGCAGGAGTTTGGATAGCCACAGCCGATATCTACGTTTTTTTGATAGTTGCCCGAGGCTGTGTAGTCTGGATTGAGCACCCGCTTGGAGAAGAAGGGCACGATGCGCGTGGACACGTACCGGTCGTCCTGTTCGTAGTGGCATGCATAGTAGTGCCCCCCGCAACATCGCCGTTTGCCTCGCCGCCAGCAGTAGCGCCGACAGCGTCTTTGACAGATCCTCCTGCCAGGATACCCGGCTCCGTAACGACGCATGTTTTGACCATAGTACATGACGTGGAAGAACACGAGTTCGGTGCCGGCATCGAAGGTGCCCATTTCCCGGACCCGGTCCGATGCGTCGATGCGGCCGTCACCGTTCACATCGTAATCGGGGATGCCGTTGTTGGTGGCGCTCATATCCGCCACAGGAGGAAGTCGCGGCGATCCACCGCCCGTGCCCCTGTCCCAATCGTCGTCGCAGAGCAAAAAGATCCAGCC
>CAZIJS010000006.1:0-54166 GCA_964539505.1 uncultured Myxococcales bacterium | reverse complement strand
AGACAGCGCATGCCCGGATCGCAGTCCGAGTCCGACGAGCAGGTGGTGGTGGTGTAGTTCCAGCCGGAGGGCAGGGTATATTTCTTGACGTTGTCGTCCCAGAGGAACCAGCCCAGGGTGTGGCTGCCGCCTGCTGATTCGTACAGGTAGTAAATTTTCATGTCCTGGCGCGTGCGCACCATGATCCGGTTGGTGTCTCCGAGCTTTTTGTCGTCGGTTTCCAGCACCAGCTTTCCCTTGTCGATGTTGACGTCCGTGCGGGCATCGAAGTCGCCGTCGGAAAAACCACTGTCGTAGGTTGTTCGGTCCAGGTAGTTGAAACAATAGGGGTTGGCAGCCAAGGAACTGCCCGGAACAAGGAGCCATCCCATTGCCGACAGGACCAGGGTCATGCTGACGATGCGTCTCATCTGGCCGACCTCCTCGTCTTTCCTGTGGGAGCATGGGTGGGTGCCGTGATGCTGCCGCTCCACCTGGGATGCCGTCTGGTCCGGCGGCGCCGGAGTCGCCGCATTTCTTTCATGTTTTTATAAGTGCGCAATGCAGAACGTCTCTTGGCCAGGGTTGTGTGCCTGAGATGAATCCTGTGGCGGTACCTCCGGAAGATGGCCTTGAGAATGGGTTTGTGGATGGGTCCTTCGGTCTTGCGCTTGACGTAGTACAGAATGTCGAGCTTTTCACGCTGACTGATGTGTCCGGGGTAGCAGCCGGGAGGCACCAATTTCTTCTTGTTTGCGCGCATCCAGGTGCAAACCTGTGCCGGGGTCCATGTCTTGGCCATCTTCGTGAGGTCCAGGGGCTTGGGCAGGGGTTTGGGTGCCCATTTCCAGCCCATGCTAAAACAGGGGCCGCAGCGCCGAAAGTAGAGGGTCCTTCCCCGGGCGTATCGATCGTAGGCCTGGGCCTTCATGGGGACCCATGTCACGGCTGCCAGGAGAACTGTGATGGCTACTTTTTTCATGGCTGTCTCCTCACCACCTTCGAGGGTGGGTATTTCTGCCTACAGGAACGACGAAGAGTTCATTTGAACCCCCGCCGTGTCGGGATGTTTCCTGGCCGAGCCCGAGACATCCTGGTTGGGCTGGGCCTGGTAGCCTCCGGCTCCTGCTGCCTGGACGTGCCATTCCACCTCGTTTTGGAGGGTCACCGTGGCCGTGAGTTTCCTGCCGCCGGCGTCGTAGACCCTGCCGATCCCCACGATGACCACCCTGCCGTCCGAGTCAGTGTCGGCTTTTCCGCTGGGGTCGTCGCTGTTGTTGACGAATCGGAAGGTGTAGGTGGCGCGGATGGAGGGCAGTCCGTTGCCGCCGAATCGGTAGTCCCTGGTGACGCCCGCCCGGTAGCTGCTCGTCTTGAGGACTGGGGTCCATTTTTGTGTCGTGCTCCATTTCGGGAGCAACTCGGCCTTGCCGTACGCCAGCGCAGCCTCGGCAGCGTAGAATGCCACGGCATGTTCTCTTTCGTGGCCCGCCACCTTGATGTCCGTCCTGGTGGTCATGAGCACCGCCATGGCGGCAGCCGCCATGACCGAAAGAATGAGGAACACCACCAGGAGCGAAAACCCTTCTTGTCGCTGGGTGGCCTTGTTGGGTGGCAATGGACGTGGCACGATCTTTCCTCCAGAATCGAAGAAATCCAATGTTTGCTCAGTTGTTAAGCAAGAATCGATCCGGGCAGAGCCAGGGCGTCGTTAGGGCGTCGCCAGGGCGTCGCTAGGCCGTCTCTTGGAGAAAATCCAGAGATATTGCCTGCAGACGTGGAGTTTTCAGTGAGGAAAAATATGAAAAAAGTTGCGGCGGCGAAAAAAATGTAGGGGCAGGCCTTCCTGTGATCGAGGAGAGGCGGACCAGGAGTTCTTCGGCCAACATTTCCAAGGGCGGACTGTGTCCCAGGATGTTTTTGATGGACGTGACCCCGGCGTCAGTCAGGCCGCAGGGCACGATGGCCTCGAATGCAGACAGGTCCACCGAGGCGTTGAGTGCCAGACCGTGGAAGGCCACGCCTCCCTGGACCGCTACACCCACTGCCGCAATTTTTTCGTTGCCCACCCAGAGTCCGGGTCGCTGGTCGCTCCAGACCGCCTCGATTCCCAGGCTGTCCAAAGTCTGGGCCGTGGCCTGGGCCAAGGCGGTCACATGTGCTTTGACGGCCCGGCCGATACGGAAAATCGGATAGACCACGAGCTGTCCCGGCCCGTGATAGGTCACGTCGCCCCCCCGTTCCGTGGGACAAACGGCGATTTCCTTTTGTTCGAGCCAGGCCCTGGGGACGGTGATGTTATTCACGTTGGCTCGTTTGCCCAGGGTAATGACCGCTGCATGCTCCAGGGCCAGGATGGTCTCGTTGCAGAATCCTCGTTGGATGGTCTCGGCCAGGGCTCGTTGCAAGGTCAGGACCCTGTCGTAGGGCTGGAGACCCAGAAAAGAGGCCATGAGCTTTTGTGGAGCGTAAGCCTTGTCCAAGGGACCACCGATCAACTTGGAAGGGTCAAGACCAGGAAGAGATTTTGGATTCGGACCACTGTGTCAGGGGGCAACGTGCCCTGCCGGTCCAGGGCGATGAAAGTGCCCGAGTCCGTGTCCAGGTCCGTGATGGTGAGCCCGCCTGCATGGTCCATGGTGACCTGGAAGTGATGATCCGCCAGGTAGGTGTCGTTGGGCAGGTCCAAGTCGTTGTCTGTCCTGCCGATGGTGATGCTGGGGCCTGCAAATCGGCAGATGGTCGAGGTGTCGCCGTCCTGGGACAAGAGTTCCACCTCCACCCGACCGTTTCGACCCGTGAACCGGAACAACTGGTTTCCGGCCTGCACGATCCGTGGCCCTTCCAGGCCCATCGATCCCTGGATCACCTGGTACACAGAAGCACTGTTTGTCACCTCGTAGGTGAAAGTGTCGTTCGAAAACGAGATATGCAGGACCTCTCGTGGAATACCTGTGAGGTCCTGGCCCAGACCACCCCGGGCTGAACCTACCAGGCAGCCCTCTTGGCCCACCAGGCCCTCGGTGAGCAGGCCCCCTTCCAGGTCCAGTATCCGAACCAGTCCCTGACGGGTAGTGGCTGGTTTCGTATCTTGCCGGCCGGACTGCGCTGCCTGTGGCAATGCTGCCGGCTCGGGGGCGGCGTCAGCCCGGCCCGATATTTCGGCTGGTTGCCTCGCTGGTCCAGGGGGGGGCGTCAGCGGGACTCCGCCCGGCAGGGTCCTGGTTTTCCCTGGAATCCTGTAGGCCGCCGTGGCGCGTTTCCTATAGCCGGTGCCAAGACTTGCCCCGCAAAATGTGCAGCGATCCTGGCCATTGGGAATGCCCATCCCACAGTCCGGGCAGGTTTGCTGTGCGCCCCGGGGAGGGGTCACCCAGTTGCGCTGCCGCTCGTCCTGGAGGACTTTGCGAACCTGGCTGGGATCGTGGCGTGAGAGCACGTGCTGGATGAAGAGTGCGGCACGCGATCCCGAAACGCCGTCGGAATCGAGCCGGGATGCTGCCAGGGCATTGTCCGGATCCAGTTCCAGGACGAGTTCGTAGATGCGCCTGGGGACCTGGCCGGATCGTTCGAACAGCGCTGCAGCGACCAGAAAATACTCCACGGATTCGCCGGCTCTCCCGCGGTCTTTGTATTGAGTTGCCAGTTCCCAACAGGAAGACAGGAGGGTGCGATCCGGTTCGGGGAGTGCAGACGGATCGAGTTGGTCCGGTTCCTGGACGACGCCGGCAGGACGGTTCGGCGGCTCTGTGGCCGGGGCGTCTGGAGAAGGCGGAAAGACTTCGTATGTATTCGTCTTCCTGGTTTGCATGGTTCTTGGACCGGGTCTGCTCTGTCTTTTGTTTTGCGTTTTTCAAAGAAAGCGGACCTGATGTGTCGTCCGCCTTATTTTTCAAGGGTATCGATTCTGCCCGATGCAGGCAAGGCAAAACCATGGACCAACTGGATGTGACGGCTTTCGGAACGCTGATTGCCGTGAGATCCTGGGCGCTGGCCCGCGGCTGGTCGCAGATGACGATCACTCGGCGGTCAGGCCGAGTTTGCGGACGGCTCTTTCGATCTGGGCGATGCGATCGTCGAGGGTTCCGGTGAGGCCGATGGACATACGCACCAGCCCAGGTGACAGGCCCATCCTGGCCTGGTCTTCGGGGGGAATCTCAGAAGATGTCGAGGAGCCGGAGCAGGACATGAGTGTGTCGAAGTAGCCCAGGGACACGGCGATGTAGCCGAAGTCCTCCTCGTTTTGCAGGAAGGCCATAAACTCGTCGGCTTTCTCGGTGGTCTTGCAGTCCACGGTGAGCATTCCGCCAAATCCGTAGTCCTCGTTGAGCATGGAGGCAAGCAGCTCGTGGCCCGGATGGCTCTTCAATCCGGGGTAGACCACCGGCGCCCCGATTTCTTCGAGTCTCGATGCAATGGCCATGGCCCTGCGGCTGTGTTCTTTCATGCGCAGGGGCAGGTGGGGAAGGCGCTGGATCACGTCGAAGGCGGCCCGAGGATCCATGGTGGGTCCCAGGAGCATGACCCGACCGTTGTGGAGATCCATGAGCTGGTAGCCAAAATCGCGCGAGCAGCAAATCGCTCCGCCGATGATGTCGCTGGCGCCGTTGATGTATTTCGTCAGGGAATAGACCACGATGTCTGCGCCCAGGTCGGCTGGCGAGACCATGACCGGGGTGAAGGTGTTGTCCACCACGAGCACCAGGCCCTTGGCGTGGGCCAGGTCTGCCAGGGCCCTGATGTCTGCAATCTTGAGGGTGGGGTTGGCCATCACCTCCGTATAGAGGAGTTTGGTGTCGGGCCGGATGGCCTTTTCGACGGCATCGATGTCCGTGGGGTCCACGAACGTGGTTTCGATGCCGAACTTGGGAAACATTTCTCCGAGCAAGGCATGGGCGCCTCCGTAAATCGTGTCGCTGGACACGATGTGGCCGCCCCCGTCGCAGACCTGGAGCAAAGTGGTGGAGATGGCTCCCATGCCACTGGCGGTGCAGACCGCGAACTCGGTTCCTTCCATGGCCGCCAGGTATCGGGCCAGGACATCGACCGTGGGGTTGAAATGTCGGCTGTAGAGAAAACAACCGCCCTTTTCAGGACCTCGCAAGCCCGCGAAGATTTCCGGCATCTCCTTGGGATCGAGGACCGTGAAGGTGGCGGATCGCTCGATGGATGCGCAGACGCCTCCGTGTTCTCCAAATTCCCTCTTGGTCTGGGTCATGGCTCTTTCGGGATTGTGCATGGCGGCCTCCTTGGGGGTTTGGTCATATGCTCCCGGCGGCTATCTTTGCCATGGCCTCCATTTCTTGTAAAGAGAGAGTCTGGGTGGTAGGTTTCTTTGGCATCGAGAGTTGGTGCTCATCTTCACAACAGGGATTTTGCCCCCGGGAGGTCGGAAGGGTGCCTGGAGACCGATCGAACGAACTGCCAGACAAGGGATCGATGCGCGAGGCAGTGGCGAACCGATGGCGGATCTGGTTTCGGCCGCTCGTGGTCCTCGGGATGGCCTCGTTGTCCCTGCTCGTCCTGGTGGTGTTCATCGATTATTATGTCGTGGGGCGTCATTCGGGAGTGGGCCTTTGGGATCTCATCGTGGGGGCACAGCCCGGAGATGCCCAGCAGATGGTGAGTGGTCTGACAGAAGTCGTGGCGGCTCTCTTGGGTATCCTCATCACGGTGGCATCGATTATCGTGGAATTGGCCGCCACCAGGTACACGCCCCGGATCACCGAGATGTTCGTCTCGGACAAGACGAACCTGTCGTTTCTGGCCTTTTTCGTGGTCACGTCCGTCTATTGCATTTGGGTGACGTTTTCCATTCGGGCGGGAGCCGAGTATTACGTGCCCGTAGTGGGGCTCGTGGTGCTCTTCGTCTTGTTGACCATGGCCATTTTGGCCATGACCCCCTATTTCGCCTACGTGTTTCATTTTCTCGATCCACAAAATGTGGTGTCCCGAATTCGCCAACAGACCGTGGACAGGTCCCTGTCTGGCCGGGCACTCGCGATTTTGCCCCGAGCCAAAGACATGATGATTGACGGGATCGAAGAGCTGTCTGACGTAGCGCTCAACACGCTCGAAAACAAGGACAAGATCATTGCATCCCGTTCGGTGGACGCCCTGCGCGACCTTGGTGCAGAGTACCTGGTGCGCAAGAAGAATCTGCCGGAGGAGTGGTTCGAGATCACCGGGCCGGTGGCTTCGGATCCCGATTTCGTGGCCATGAGCAGGGGGCGGCTCGACGAGATGTCGCGGCAGCGGACTTGGGTGGAGTACAAGTTGCTGCGCCAGTACCAGATGGTGTATGCCGAGGCCCTCAACCGGATGCGCGACATCAACTACGAGATTGCCATCAACACGCGGTATCTCGGCGTGGCGGCATTGGCAGAGCACGAGGACGAGGTTCTCGGGTTGACCGTCAAGTTTTTCAACACGTTCATGCGGGCCACGCTCAACGCCAGGGACATTCGGACCGCATACAATATCCTCAACCAGTACCGCCAGCTCGTGGAAGCCATGATCGATGCAGGGCGATGGAAACGGGCCGTAGAGGTGGGAGGATATTTCAAGTATTATGCCCAGGTGGCTTTTGGCATGAAGCTGTCCTTCGTGACGGAAACGGTGGCCTATGACCTGGGAACCCTGTGTGAACGCTCCCACAAAAAGGGTTCCGAGGCCTTGGATAGACTGCTGGCAATCTTCCTCCAGGTAGACAAAGAACCGGAGGCCGAGGAGCAAGAGACGTCGCTTCGCGGCGTGCGCAAGGCCCAGATCAAGTTGGCCACGTATTTCCTGGCAGAGGGCGAGCAAGATCTGGCCCGGCGTGTGTTCGATGACATGAAAGACGAAAAACCCGACCGGCTCCGGTCGATTTATTCGGAACTCATGAGTATCGATTCGAAGGATTTTTGGGAAATCATCGACCGGGGCGAAAATTTCGATTTCCTCGATGATCGCCGCAAGCAGTGCCTGTCTGAATTCTTTGGTTGGTTCGATGCGAAGGTGACGGAAGGTCTCCTGTCCCGTGGTCCAGAGCGGGGGGCATGAGCCTATTGGCTCGGGTCGAAGACTTGGCGGTTTTTGGATAAAATGGGTGGGCCCATCGATGAGTCCGCCAAAACTTCAGTGCCGTTCACCGATGGCGGCCGTTCTTTCCTGTCTGGGCCCGGACATCTTTGTTCTTTGGCTGTTTCAAAGATTGCAGGGTCAGTTTCATGAAGGTGCTGTTGGAAGACTTTTTGCCCTGGACGCTGCTTTCGATGGTTGTCTGGCTGCTGTGGCTCAGGACCAGGGAGGGGCTGACCAGGAGAAGAATGGAGCCTTTGCCGCGGCCTGTGGCCGATATCGGGACCGTGGTCGATTTGTTTTTCCCCTGAACAGAGACTGTCGTCGAGATTTTTCCGGCTCTCCCGTAAGGCGTCTGCTCGAAAGCATCCAGATGGTAGTCCGTGATCATGGTCACCTGGATATCGGTGTGTGGAAGAGACAGGTGCCCCCCGACCCTGAACAGGGACGTGACCCGCCAGGCTGCCCCCTTGCCCAAGGCTAGGCGGGGTATGGGGGGCTGGAGCCGGTTCAGGCTCCTGCCCAGTCGTTCCAGGCTCGCGGTGAGGTCTTTGGGCAGCGGCCCTTCCACATGGAGGTTGCTCAGGCTGCCATCGGGCAAGAGGCTGGCTAGATAGGAGACGCCCTCGAGCTGCTTGGCAAGAAGTTTTCCATTGACGAAAAATCGCTTGGGGAGGGTGACATGCACCTGGTCGAGGGTCACCCGCAAGGGCTGGCCCATAATGGAGGGAACGTTCGTCTGTGGTTTTTTGGGGGAGGTTGCCGGTCTGCCCTTTTTGTGCGGCTCGTACTGCACAGCCTTCTTCGGGGCAGGATCGTCGGCGCTTTTGTGCGCTTGGGCTGAGTCGAGCAGGGTCTGTGTGAGTCGAAATTGGAAGGAGGACTCGAACGAGCCGATGGGCTCGGGTGCTGCCGTGACTTGTCTGACGCTCGTTTGGTAGACCGCCTGCAGACCAGCAGGAAGGCGACCGGTGAACTGTGTTCGTGGTTTGCTTCCTTGGGACATGACCTGGAGCTCTGGTGCCCTGGTGAGGCCTTGTCTCGGCCTCGCCACAACCTGGGCGGATCTTGGACCGGCCGATCTGCTTCGTTGTCTGCTGCCACCCGTCTTGTTTCCTTGTCCTGTTTTCTCCGGCGATCGGTCCAGGATTTCATAGCGATTCTTGTTGGGCTTTTTCCGGCAGCCCGTGGCGAGCATCGAGGCGGCTGCCACACAAAGGATGGCGACCTGTCCTCGTTTCCTCTTGGCCGAGAGAGAGAGATTGTTCAATGGAGCCTCCGCACGTTTCTCTGGTCCGACCGCGGATGGATTCAGCCGGAAAGACGCTCGAATCATAGGCCGGGCTTGACTGCTGGTCAACGGCCATCCACTGGTTCCTTCCTGGATGCAGTAGGAGACTGCTGCCATTGCTTTTGGTCCGATCTTCCCTTTTCCAGGTGGGCTTTCGGTGCTACATTGAAATGGTGTCCGCTGGTGGTGCGAGCCTGGTTTGGATGACAGAAAAAGGCTGTATCGGCGGCGGTCGGAGGAGGATGAATGTCGCTGGAACTGAGGCAGCAGCTCAAGCTAACCCAGCAGCTCGTCATGACACCCCAGCTACAGCAGGCCATCAAGTTGCTGCAGCTTTCGCGCATGGAACTGGTGGATGTCGTTCGCAAGGAGCTGCTCGAAAACCCTGTGCTGGAGGACGGAAACGAGGTGGGAGCCGAGCCGGACAGCTCCCGGGACCCCGAACCGCCGGAGGCTTCCGGCGTGGATGCGCCCGATCGCGAAGCAGCCCCCAAGGCCCCCGAGGAGGCCGATCCCGGCGTCAAGGAAGTCTCTGGCGATGAGTCCACGGTGAACGAAGTGGACTGGGACGCCTACCTCGAGAACTACAGCGCTTCGGCTCCCATGCCTTCCACCCGGGTTCGCGACGAAGAAGGCCCCAGCTTTGAGGCCACGGTTTCGAAGAAGCCTTCGTTGACGGATCATCTCATGTGGCAGCTCCAGATGTCCAACATGGAGGGGTGGGAGGAACGGGTCGGAACCCTCATCATCGGTAACATCGACCCCAACGGCTATTTTCGCGAGCCGAGTCTCATGGAGATTGCCGAGCAGGCCCAGGTCAATATCGAGCAGGCCGAAGCGGTCTTGCGTCGGATCCAGGAGTTCGATCCCGTGGGCGTGGCTGCGAGGGATCTGAGCGAATGTCTCCTCATCCAGGCGAGGCATCTCGGTGAGGACACCGATGTGCTGGTGGCCATGCTCACAGACCACATGGCAGAGCTCGAAAAGCACGATTACCAGGCCATCGCCAAGGCGCTCCATCAGCCCATCGAGGAGATTTATGAGACCGCCAAGGTGATTTTGAGCCTGGATCCAAAGCCCGGACGCCAGTATTCTGCAGACGATCCGCATTACATCACGCCGGATGTCTACGTGCACAAGGTGGCGGGCGACTATTTCGTGGTGTCCAACGATGACGGTTTGCCCAAGCTCAGGATTTCGAATTATTATCGGGCTGCCATGGCCCAGGGCGGGGAGCAGGCCAGGCAATATATTCAGCAGAAGCTTCGGTCGGCCCAGTGGCTCATCCGGTCGATTCAGCAGAGACAGCGGACCATCATCCGGGTCACCGAGAGCATCGTGAAATTTCAACGGGAGTTTTTCGACAAGGGAATTGCGTACCTCAGGCCCATGGTGCTTCGGGACGTGGCAGATGACGTGGGAATGCACGAGTCTACGATTTCCCGGGTCACGACGAACAAGTACGTTCATACGCCCCAGGGAATATTTGAGCTTAAATACTTCTTCAATAGTGGGATACAAAAGTCGGACGGCCAGGAAGTGGCTTCCGAGACCGTGAAACAAAAGATCAAGGAGATCATTGCGTCGGAGGATTCGAAGAAGCCATACAGCGACCAGAAAATCGTCGCCATTTTGCGCGAGCAGGGCATTGAAATTGCTCGACGCACCGTTGCAAAATACCGCGAGCAGCTCGGGATCCTGAGTTCATCGAAGCGTCGCAGGTATTTTTGAGTGAGGATGAAGCGCAGCTTTTCTCCAATCCCGTTTCCATTCGGCAACCCGCACCGACGGCAGTTCGGTGTATTCGACCAACCACCACACAGGAGGCAGGAGCATGCAGTTCTCCGTCACCTTCAGGAAAATGGACCCCAGTGACGCCATCCGAGAGCACGCCTATGAGCGGATCCAAAGGTTACAGAAATACCTGACGGATCCAATCACCGCGAACGTGGTCTTGGATGTGGAACGATACCGTCACAAAGTCGATGTGAACATCGTGTTGCACAACGGTCTTCTGCTCAAGGCGGAAGAAGCCACCGACGACATGTACAAGTCCATCGATCGGGCCGTCGAGAAACTGGAACGACAAGTTCGGCGCTACAAGGATCGGATCCGTCGCCACAAACCCAGAACCGGCCCGGAAGTGTCCATTCGTCACAATGTCCTGGCCGCTCCCGAACCGGAACAGAGCGGAATCGAGGAAGAAGAGTTGGCTGTGCCCGAGGTGGTCCGGACTTCAGAGTTTACCGCGCGGCCTCTGACCATCGAAGAGGCGATCATGCAGCTCGATCTCGAAAGCCGTGCGTTCCTGGTGTTCACCAACGCCGAGACCAAGGCGGTCAATGTGGTCTACCGCCGTGAAGACGGAAACTACGGCCTCATCGAGACTCCCTCGGTTGTCATCTGAGTCCGGTTTCTCCATCATCGCAGAAGCCCCCCTCTTTCGTTTTTTTTCTCGGTCCCTCCTGGGATTCCCCAAGAGTCTATGACATGACCTGGCTCGTTACTTTGCCTTGGCCAGTTGTTCGAGCAGTTCCTTGGGAGACAAAAAGCCCGAATGGTGGAAGATCAGTTTTTGACTGCTGTCCAAAATGACGATGGTGGGCAGTTCCAGGGCCTTGTATTTCTTGCGCAGTCGGCGCACCTTTGGCGTATCCTTGGTGCAGTCCACTTTGACGAATTCGAATCGCTGTCGGATCGCCTTGGCCACTTCCGGGTTGCCGAAGGTCCGTTTGTCCATCTCGAGACAGGGCGTGCAATAAGATGCCCAAAAATCCATGAGCACGGGCTTGTGCTCGGACTGCGCCGCTGCAAGGGTCTTGCCGACGTCTGTCCGGTGCGCCAGGTGCACCTTGGGCGCCATGATGAAATGGAGCAAGCCCATTGACCCCAATACGACCAGGAGCAGCCCCAGGCCCTTGCGCACCTTCTGGCTCGTGGAAGAACCATGGAACGTCAGGTGGAATGCCCCGAGCATCCCTCCTGCCGTGGCCAGTCCCAGGCTCAGTCCGAGAAACCACCAGTGGGGACTGGCGATACGGCGCCAAGAGGGAAAGATGATTTCGAGAAAATACAGCGCCACCACCACGAGCACCACGCCGAAAAAGGCCTTGACTCCCTCCATCCAGCGACCCGACCTGGGCAGCCACATGGAGAAGGTGGCGATCACCCAGAACGCCAGGCCAAACCCGACGGCATAGGTCATGAGCATGGTGAGACCGATGACAGCGTTTCCCTTGGCGCCCACGAAGGCCAGGATCCCCGCAAGTACCGGCCCGGTGCAGGGCAGGGCGATGAGACCTCCCACCAGTCCCATGAGAAAGGCACCCCAGGGGCCGGCGCCTCCCACACGGTTGAGACGATCGTTCCAGGAGGCGGGCAACCTGAGTTCGAAGGCTCCGAACATGGAGGATGCCAGGACCAGAAAGAGCGCAGCCAGCGGAATGACCACCCAGGGACTTGCGAGATGATCCCCCATGCCCCTGCCCCCTGCCAGTCCGGCCACCAGCCCGAGGACCGACATGGTGACCGCCAGGCCCAGGGTATACATGCCCGTCAGTCCGAGGCTCTTGAGCTTGTTTTCCGAGGCCTCTGCCCCGACGAAGATGCTTACCGTGATGGCGATGAGGGGATAGACGCAAGGCGTCAGGCAACTTCCGACGCCTCCCAGGAAGACGAAGAAATAGGCCCAAGCCCAGCCCTTGGACATGGCCGCCCGGAAGGATGAAGGAAGGGCTCCATGGCCGGATGCCAGGGCAGTGCCCTGGAAGATCAGGGCGATTACGGGAAGAGCGATTGCTGAAAGGACGAGGAAACGACGGAGTTTTCGGTCCATATTGTGCCTCGATGTCGCCTGGGCGAGCCAACAGATCAACGAAAGATTTTCGGGGAGTTATAGCAGGCTGGCAACGCAACGGCAAGGCGGGAGCATTGCCATCATTGCCATTTTGGCCGGTTGTCCGCCTTTGGCGAACCTTGGCTGTTTTGTCCCTGTCAATGACCTGTCACCGTCTGCGGTTCTTTCGGAGCATGGGGAGAAGCAGGGGCGCCCAAATCAGAATGAACCAAGGATGTGCAGGACTGGCTGGTTGCCGGCAGTCGCACCCGCCTCGGATCGACAGCGAGCCTTCTTCTCCTGGACTGGATGCATCGACCTGTCCACTTCCATCCATGCCTGGATGGGCGTCCAACGGAAGGGCCCCATCCTTGGTCGCTCCATCCACCAGGCTTGCGTCACGATCGGCGTCTCTGTCTGCCTCCACCGCGGCATCTGGTTGCATCGCAGCGTCTGGCTCGGGGCAGGGCTCGTCGGACCCGTCGCAGTCTTCGTCGACGCCGTTTTCGCAGATTTCCTGGGCTCCAGGATGAATATTCGGATCGGTGTCGTCACAATCCTGGGTTTCATCGTATCCGTCCGAGTCTCCGTCCCGAGGCTGGATGCAGGGCCCTTCGGCGGTGACGATTGCGATGTCTGCACCGTAGTAGAAACGCAGAATGTCTCGATAGTCGTAGCTTCGGCGACTGTCGAGACAGCTCGACCCGTTCTGGGACAGACAGCCGCGGTTGTAGTCGTTTCCGCTGTTGACCCAACCAAGGGTCGTCTGGTGGATGTTGTTTCCTGTCAGGCCTTCGTTGTAGGTGACGTAACGTTCGGTGTTCGTAGGGTCCGAGTCCGAGGCTGCGGCCACGCAGTCGTTCGTACTGGGGATAGCACCAGCCACGAAGAAAGAGCAGATGGTCACCGAGTCGTAGCGGAGCACCTGCCCGGCAGTGGCATTGACCGCGTCGTAGTGGACCTGCTGGGGTTGTCTGCTACAGGTATAGACCTGGTCGCCGGTGCCGTCATGGAGGATCCCGGATGAATCCATTTTGTAATAGGCAAACGTCCTGGCCGCCACGGCCTGGGCCTTGAGGGCTTCGAAGGGAGCCGACCCGTTTTCGCAGGCCACCACGTGGGGCAAATAGTCTGATTCGGTGGGAATGGACTGGCCTTCCAGGTTCACCGTGCAATAGGCCATGATCCGTTGGCGTCTCGTTTCCAGGTCAGGCCCCTGGTCCATGCCGCATGCCACGGCGAGCAGCATCTGAGCCAATGTGACGAGTCCGGGGAGAAGACGCCGTGGCATCATGGGTGGTCGAGTTGGTGGCGTCGCATGGGGCATTGGGTCGCCTGTTGCCTCGTGATTCGTAGGCTCGTTCGTTCTGGAAACAGAGACGAAATAATTTTAGTGTATCCGCAAAAATGAGTCGAGACAATCCAGCCAGGGCTGATATCACTGCGCTGGGCGGCCATCACGACGCGCGATGGATAGAGTGACAGTTTTTTGTGCGAACAGGAATCTATGATGCGAGAGCGAACAGCAGAGCATTGGTTCAGGGAAAGAATCTCACCTGCCGTGCTTACTGACCGGCTTTCGGACGGGAGCGGAGGGCGCTGCGTTTTCATGTTGATCGCAGCCGTCCTGGTTTTGTCTTCTTCCTGCCGACCGGCAAAGGGGTCTGGCATGGTACGGGCAGGGAAGCGGCCTGGCCGCAGACGACCGGCCAGGACCGAAGGAGCGCATGAACAGGACCGTCCCATGGTGCCTTGGTCCATTCCTGTGCGTGTGGCGTTCGAGAGTCTTGGTCGCGCCGGCAGACCCCGCCCCTTGCCGGTGGCCCTGGGGCAGGTGGATGTCTCGGGGGACTTGTGTCGCATCCGAACGGACCTCGATGACCATCGCTGGTGGCGACAGGGCCCCTTGTGGGTTCGAGACGGCCTGGTCACAGGGATCGTCATCGACGGACAGATGTCGCGCAAACGAGTGCTTTCCATTATTGCGTCCCATGCCAAGACGCTGCAGAGCATCACCTGGAATCTGGCGCAGCGGCCCTGGGACAAGTTGATCCTGCAGGCCCTCGCCCAGGTCCGTTCTCCGGCCCTTTGTCTCATTGCAAACCAGGCTCGTGGGTCTCTCGAACCTGTCAGGATTCTGGCCGACAAACTCTACGCCCTCTGGGTCCGGCGTTCCAGGACCAAGGGAGCCGGGGATTTCGGGGGCGCAGGGCGCAGTCCGGAACCCATGTCCATGGTGCCATCCCTCCCTGGCCTCAGATTCTTCGGGTCCGGGTCAGGCAGGGCTTGTTTCGTACCGCCTGGAAGCCTGCGTGGGGGGCGCTGGTTACCGGGATCCTGTCGTCCCGTATCTGCGCTCTGGCCGCCCCGGGGGCCGAAGTCACCTGCGGATCAGTCCTTGGCAACGGGGCTGCGTGCGCTGGATGCTTCCGACCTGGACCCCACCTGGTTGCCGTCCAGGGCCAAGAGGGCTTGGAGCGTTGCGGCGACGGGCGCAGGCCTTTCGGTGTTGGCGCGTTCGGGCGGTCTGGATCGCATCCGTCGGGTCTTGGCCCTTCGGGTGTCTGCCCAGACGGTCGCTGCTTTGGTTTCCCGGACGAGCGGGTTGCTGGAATTGGGATTATGGGGAACGAGGCAGGGAAGCGATGTCGGCGGGAGTAAGCCGGTTTCCTGCGGATCCTGCTTGGACAGGGTCGAGGCCCTGGCCCTGGCCTCCGATGCCTGGATAGCAATGTTTCGAGACCTGTTTCCAGGGATGAAGCGGCTCAGGGCGCTGCTGGTGGCTGGGACGGGGCGAACACTGCGGTCCTTGCCGCCCATGGGTCTGCCTCGCCTGGAAATGCTCATCCTGGACACCACGACAGGCGGGCAACCGGTCGTGAGCCGATGGCTGCGCCCGTTTGTGCGATCAGCATTGCCTTTCGTCCAGCAGTCGAGACAGACAGGACGGGATCTGGACGCACGAACCCTGGCTCCCTTTGTCGAGGCACCCATCGAGACATTGGTCCTGCGGGGAAGGCATTGTTCCAATGACCTGGGCCCGGTCATTGCAAAGATGTCCTATCTTCGGTATCTCGACCTGTCCGGCTGTCGGGGCCTGGACGGAAGGATCGTTTCCTTCCTGGCAAAATTGGCGCATCTGCAGGTGCTGAACCTGGCCGACAAGAACCTTCGGTCCTCAGACCTGGCACCGCTTTCTCGTCTGACCGGGTTGGAGGTGCTCAACCTGGCCCACAACCGCCTCGACGACTCAGCGGTGCGGGTCATCCAGTCCTTGAGGCATCTGAAGGTGCTTCAGGTGTCCCTCAATCCTGCCTTGACATCCCTGTTCGTCTCTGGCCTGTCGCGCCTGTCCGGGATCGAGGCCCTTGCCATCGCCCAGGTGGGAGAAGCCCCTCTTGCCCGATGGCCGGTTCTGACCAGCCGGGCACAGCGCGTCCTGGCTTCTTTTGCCGCGTTGCAGCATCTCGACCTGGCTGGATGGCGCCTGGACGCCAAGGCCATGGGTCGGTTCTTGTCCCTTCGCTTCCTGCGTTCTCTCCGGATGGATCTGGTGGGCCCTGAGGCTGCATGGCTTCGGGTGTTGCCCCGATCCACCGGCATCGAGGCTCTCGAGATCGGGTTGGCACCCCAGCCTGGTGCAACAGATGCCGAAGGCAGGGCAGAGGCTCTGGTCGAGGCTTTGCGGCGGCGGTTCGTCTCGCTGCAGATCGGCTATGACAATGTGCCTGGCGTCACGGCCGGGTCCTTGGATGCCCAGGCAGCATCCAGGATTCCCATTGGCTGGTAGGGGCAGGAATGCGTTGGCCCCTGTCCTGGTTGGGTTGTATTGCGGGCCGGTGGCTGTGGATGGGAAGGCCTTGTTACCAGATCGTGGCCAGGGTGAGCATGCTGTAGGGGCCGAAACCAAAGGTCTTGTTGTCGCCGTTTTTCGTATACAAAAACAACATGCCCAGTTCCAGCCCGAGCCCCACCCGGCCGCCGAAATAATAGCGACCGCCGGCACCAGCCTTGAGGTCGAATCCGTATGTCTTGTCCTTCTGCTCCACTGAGAGCTGCCCCATGGACTGCTTTTCCTTGTGCCAGGTAAACAGGAACTTCCCGGCTCCCGTGACGAAGAATCCCGCGGGTCCGAACTGGGCCAGCAGGAATTCCACCACTGGCCCCAGGGCGAGGGAGAGGGTTTGGTCCGTTTCCGTTGTGTTGTTCGTGCTGTTTTTGTCCCAGGCATAGGTGAGATCCAGTCCGAGACCCACCACGAGCTTTTGCAACTTGTAGCCCAGGACCAGGCCGCTTCCCAGATCTGGGCCGGTGCTGGCAAGGGTGCGTAGATTCAATCCCATGTGGGTCTCCATCCAAAAACCCCTGGATTGGATGGAGGCTGCCTCGGGTGCTGGGGTCTGGGCCGATGCGCCCGTAACCTGAGCCACCTGGATGGCTCTGGTGTCGGCATGGGATTTCTCGGAAGACTGGGCAGCCTTGGCCTGGGGGCCAAGGAGCCAGAGGGTCAGGAAAACCATGGTTCCTCGTTTCATGACCGGACCTCCTTGTTGTCTTGGCGGAATCCCCGAAGCGGGGAGTCCTCGATGCTTTCCGATAGCTTCTGGGAATGTAGCAGGGCCTGTTGGAAGTGGAAAGGAGATCGTCTTGGGTGTTCAGACACGGCGTTCTTCCCGGCGTAGCGCCCAGACAGAGGCCAGGGCCAGCAGGATCACGCTCGTCGTGAGGATGAGGATCGGAGAGAGCGCCTCTTCCCAGTCCATGCCCACGAAGAGAGCGTCGCTGAGAACCTGGACCAGGGCATGGCTGGGGGTCCATTTGGAGGCAGCTCCCATCCACCCAGACTTGTCTCCGAAGAAAGCCCCCAGAAGGAGGGGGATGTAGATGATCGAGGACGCCGCCGAGGCTGCCTGGGGCGACTCGAAGAGCAGGCCGATGAGCAGGCCCGCCAGAGTGGAAACTCCAGCCCCGAGCAGGATGGCCAGAGCCACGAGGGGCATGTTCATGCCGCGGACTCCGTTGGCCCAGAGGACCAGGAGGCCGCCCGTACCCGCCACGGTGATCCCGTAGAGCGCCTTCGCTGCAAGCCAGTCCCACCAGCCGACGGGAGTCACCAGCACCGCTTCGAGGGTCTTGGCCTGCCGCTCGGTGCCGATCCCCGAGGGCATGAGCGTGAGCACCGACAAAAGGACCATCACCACCCAGGCCGGCAGCATGGACTCCCAGAGGGAGATGCGGCGGATTCCCACCACCTGGAGCTGCACGGGATCGAGCTGGCGGGCCTGGATCCGGAACAGCTCCCGCAGGATGGGCCTGAGCGAGAAGGATGCCGTGCCCCTGCTCTCGTCGAAATAGAGAATCGCCTTGGGGCGTTTGCCGGCTGCCACCTGTTCGTCGAAGCCGGGTGGGAGGACCAGGAGACCATTGAGTTTGCCCTTCTTGAGCATGCTTCTGCCCTGGGATTCGCTGTTCACCGTGACGAGTCGGACCGGCATTTTCTTGTCCGGCCAGGACTTTATCAGGGAGAGGATCTGCGGTTTTCCCGATCCCACCACCGCAAGTTTCGGAGGTTTCATTGCTGCGCCGCCTGCCAGGGCTCGGATGGACAGGGAGATGACCACGGGCAGGCCGATGAGCACGTAGAGGGAATGGGATCGGAGCCCGAGGAGCATCTCCTTTTTGAAGAGGGTCTGAATCAGCGAAAATCGTCCCGGAACTCTCCCCTTGGGCTGCTGCATCACGACAGCCTCCTTCCCGTCAGTGCCAGGAACACGTCTTCGAGGCTGGGCAGTTTCGTTTCGATGCTGCGTATTTTCCCCGAGGTCAGGACATCGGCCATTTGTCTGGGCATGTCCGGGTCGGACAGGGGCCATTCGACTGTCCCGCCGTCGTCTATGACTGCAATAATGCGGGCTTTTCCCTGGGCTTCCTTGAGGGTCCTGGGCGGTCCGTCGGCAACCACCCGGCCTTGGTCCAGGATGGCCAGCTCGTGGCAGAGTCTGTCGGCCAGGTTCATGTCGTGCGTGGTGAGCAGCACGGTGGTTCCACCCTGCGCAGTCTCGGCGATGAGATCGCGGATGGATGCCTGCGACGAGGGATCCAGACCGAGTGTGGGTTCGTCGAGGAACAAGACGCTCGGCTCGTGGAGCAGGGCCCTGGCCATGACGATCCGTTGCTTCATGCCCCTGGAATAGGACTTGAACCGCCGCCCGGCCGCATCCATCATGTCCACCTGTTCGAGCACTTCTTCGACGCGGCTCTTCGAGACTCCGTGGAGGGAGGCGAACAGGAGCAGGTTCTGCCGCCCGGTGAGTTGGTCATAGAGATTGGGCTGGTCGAACACCACGCCGATATGCCGGTGGAGGGCTTTGCGATCCCTGCGGATGTCGCATCCCGCGACAGTGCCATGACCAGAACTGGGAGGGAGCTGCCCGGTGAGCATGCGGACCGTGGTGGTCTTTCCCGCACCATTTGGGCCGAGCAGTCCGAATATCGTCCCACGCTTTATGTCGAGATTCATGTCCGAGACAGCAACGACATCTCCGCCTCTCCTCCGAAAGACACGTGTCAGGCTGCGGCAGGAAACTGCAGACTCGATGGTCTCGTGATCCTCGGCAGCCAAGGGTGTTTCCTGTCGTGGGTTGGTGTCAGTCATGTCAGGAGTCGATGGATTCTGGGAGCCAGGCCCGTGTATCGATGTCTGATCCGGTCGTTGGACACTGCGATTCTGAGCGCCCGGGAGGGCCCGAGCAGTACGAAGAGCTTTCTTGCCCTGGTGATGGCCGTGTAGAGAAGGTTTCGTTGGAGCATCATGTAGTGGCCGGTGACCAGCGGCATGATCACCGCGGGATATTCGCTTCCCTGGCTCTTGTGCACGGTGCAGGCATAGGCCAAGACCAGTTCGTTGAGATCCGATGCTTCGAAGGGAACCTTTCTGCCGTCGAAGTCCACGACCGTTTCCAGGGAGTCTGCATGCACGGATGTGACGATGCCGATGTCGCCGTTGAACACGTCTTTGTCGTAGTCGTTTCGGATCTGCATGACCTTGTCGCCGGGCCGAAAGGGGGCGTCGGAGGGTTCGGCTCCATTGGCCGGATTGAGGACGTCCCTGAGCCGATCGTTGAGGGCGTCGATGCCCAGGGGGCCGCGCTTCATCGGGCTGAGGACCTGCACGTCGCGCACCGGGTCCATGCCGTAGCGACGGGGAATCCTCTCGGTGACCATCCGCAAGATCAGGTCCGTGATCTTGGCTGGATCGTCGTTGTCGAGGTGGAAAAATTCTCCCTCTGATGTGCCTTTGCCTTCGGTAAGATCGATCATGCGGCCCTGGTTGACCTGGTGGGCCGCAGTGACGATTTTACTCATTGCAGCCTGGCGAAAGACCTGGGTGAGCCGACTCGTGGGAACCCTGCCCGATGCGATAAAATCCGCGAGCACCGATCCAGGACCCACGGAAGGAAGCTGATCCGAATCACCCACGAGGATGAGTCTTGCCCGATCCGGCAGTGCGGACAGAACGTGGAAGGCAAGGACGATATCGACCATGGACACCTCGTCGAGCACCAGCACGTCCAGGTCCAGGGGACGCTGCCTGTTTCTGAGAAAGCCGCGGGCCTGGGGCGCATACTCGAGGAGGCGATGGATGGTCCTGGCTGGGCGGCCCGTGACCTCGGCCAGCCGCCTAGCGGCTCTGCCCGTGGGAGCCGCCAGCTCCACCGATAAATCGGCCTGTTCGAAAAGCATGGTCAGCGTCCGGACCAGGGTGGTCTTACCCGTGCCCGGCCCGCCTGTGATCAGAACCACTTTGTGGGCGAGAGCCTTGGTCACGGCTTCGACCTGGGATTCTCCCAGGGTCAGTCCCAGCTTGTGTTCCACTCGGCGCAGTGCAGAGGCGGCGTCAGGCATGGAGGAGCCCTCGGAGCGGATGAGCCGGGCCGCGTCTGCGGCCACACCCGTTTCTGCATGGAACAGACCCACGGGGTAGATCACCCGGGGTGCTTCGGGTTTGCCCAGCTCGGCGCTCGATTGTGCCACCACCAGGTGGCGCGAGATCAAGGCCTCCACCTGGTCGACCACGAGGGGTTCATCGAGTGAGAGCCGCTCGGCGGCTCGCGAGAGGAGTTCTGGTTCCGGCAGGAAGCAATGGCCGTCGTCTGCCGCGGTTTGGAGTTCGTGGACCAGGCCCGCCTGGATCCTGGTCGGCGCGTCCGGCGCGATACCCATGCTCTGTGCGATGCGGTCGGCAGTGAGAAAGCCGATACCCCGGACATCGGTGACCAGGCGGTAGGGGTCTGTCTGCACTGCGGCAATCGTCCTGGCACCGAATATTTTGTAGACCTTCTGGGACTGGGCGATGCCCAGACCGTGGCCTTGGAGGAAGACCAGGGCCTCGCGGAGGCCTTCGTGTTTCTCCAGGGCTTCCTTGATTCTCCGGGAGCGCTTGGGCCCGATTCCTTCGATGCTGCGCAGTCTGTCGGGGTCGTTTCGAATGATTTCGAGGGTCTGAGACCCGAACTCGTCCACGAGTCTCTTGGCCAGGCCCTTGCCGATGCCCTCGATGAATCCCGAGGAGAGGAGCTTGAGGATGCCACGTTCGGTGGCCGGGCTGACCACGGCAAATCCATCCACTTCGAACCGACGGCCGTATTTTTTCGTGGTTGTCCATCGGCCCCAGAGGGTGACGCTCTCACCTTCACGCACACCCGGAAGACGGCCCGTGGCCACGAGTTCACGTCCCGAGGCGTCTTCGACAGCCACCACCTTCCAGTCGTTCATGCGGTTTTCGTAGATGATCCGTGCAACGGTTCCCGATAGGCTTTCGGCACCTTGTGGAACCGACCCCAAGCCGGCAAGCGGCATCTGGGCCTGGCGAGTCTCCTGGGCTGTCCCGTCCCGATTCGGAGGCCTTTTCTTGCCGGCCTGTCCTTGATTGCCTCGAGGAGCTTCGACCATAAACAGTCCTTTCCCTGATCGTCTGCAGGGACGTTGCCACCTTGTTGTCATTGGGTCAAGCCGGGAGGGGAGGCTGGGACATGCTCCGCAGGTGCTGCCTACAGTGAGAAGTCTGTCAGGCGGTCAGGAGGACGGTACCGGAGACATGCTCGTTTTTTTCGGCCTCCCCGAGCAGGAAGTGGCCCACGTCCGCTCGGGAAATCTTGCCTGCTTTCACGCCGGTCATGTCCGTGAGGACTCGGTACGCGCCGGTTTTCGGACCGTTGGTGAGAAAGCCGGGGCGGACGATGGTCCAGGAGAGACCTGAATCTCGTACGATGGCTTCTTGATTGTCGGACCAGGGGATTGGACCCGTCAGTGGGTATGGAATATCATGACGTGCTCTCGCTGCTGGGAACGGTCGCTTTTGGAGGTGATGCGTGAAGCGGTTGCCGGAGAAACATCGCACCAGGGGATTGTGGATCTATTTTGCCTCTCGGCCGAGTCTGTCCACCGAGGTGCTCTTTCTCTTTCCCCTGGCCCTTTTGTATCATTTGGGCACCCTGTTCAACGGAAGGCTGAACGGGGTGGACCTGGTGTCCATGGGGTTGATACTCCTGGATCGGCATTGGCCGGAAGTCACCCTTGGTTTGGAGATAGCCGTGCTGGTGGGGTTCATGGGCCTTTGGTGGTGGGCCAGGAGCAGGCAGGAGTTCGCCTGGAGAAACATTGGGCCTGTCCTGGCCGAGGCGGGACTCTATGCCGTGAGCCTGGGATCGTTGGTCGTGTTCCTTCTCGTGAAGGTGTTCCACATGGAACCTCCGGTGATGGCCGGAGGAGTCGGGAGTCGGGGCGGGTGGCTGGACGTGGTGCAGGTTTCAGCAGGGGCGGGACTCTACGAGGAACTGGTGTTTCGACTCATCTTGTTTGGCGGGTTGGTCAAGCTCCTGGTTGGCAAGGCGAACTGGTCGAAGAGCGGGGCCATGTTCACGGCCCTGGCTGTCTCGTCGTTGCTCTTCTCTGCGGCTCACCATTGGCCCGGCGGTGAGCCTTTCGAAGTCTGGGCATTTGCATACCGGACGTTGACGGGTATGCTCCTCGGGTTGATATATTGGTATCGAGGACTCAGTGTCGCGGCGTACACCCATGCGTTCTACGACGTCATGGTTCTTGGTTCGGCACTCTAGGATGTCGAGTGCCGCTGCTCGATGAGCGGTTCAAAGTATCGCCTTGGGAGGTTCGAATATGGCGGGATCGAAGAGCGGCTTTGCGAGGACCTGGGCAACGATGGTCTTTTTTCTCAAGACACACCGCAAGGCGACCGCAGTGGCCCTGTTGGTGGTCCTTGGTTTGATCCTGGTCTTTCAAAACACCCACCCGGTGCGTACTTACATCTTTTTTTGGTCTCTGCGACTCCCATTGATTCTCTGGGCGGGGCTCTATGCCCTGTTGGGATATGCTGCCGGTAAGGGGATCGAGTGGGCCTACCAGAAACGGCGCAGGATCCGTGGCGGGGCCAGTGCTTCGATGGTTGCCGGGAGTCCGGGGAAGACCGGTGATGCGAGCGATCCCTCCGCCAGTTCTCTGGATACCGAGTCCGAATAGCACGATTCGTTGTCGATGTGGCGCACTTGAGGGAAGGCCTGCATCTCGATCCGCCCTTGCGTCATCGAGCGTCTTTCCGGCCGGGTCATTTTTTTGTGCGATTTGTCTGGTCCAGCGTCAAAACGGCCTGACGCAAGATGTCTTCGATGCATTTGTTGGAGATGGTGCGCCCCCCGTCCTTCCATGGCTTGCGATTGAGTGCCCGGCGTAGGAATGGAAGGACCGACCGGTCGTTGGTGAGCATGAGCTGGCGCACGGCCTCGGCTCGTTCCGCGCATTTCGGGGAGTCGTTGAGCATCTTTTTGTAGAGGCGCTTTTTGTCCACGGCATCGGCGATGCCGTGTTTGTCCGCCACCACGAGGAGGTCACGGATGAGCCGGTAGCTGTTGTGGGTACGGCTCACCTGCGCGATGATGTCGCGTGCTTCCTTGCCCATGTGGCTGTCGATGAGTGCCACCGTGGCCTGGCGCACGGCTCGGTACTTGGAGTTGAGGGCGAAGAGGATGTCTTGCTTGAATCGTGGACGGCGGGCAAGCTGGGGGTCTTGCTCCAAAGCCTTGCGGTACGAGTAGAGCATTTTCAAGGTTCCCGTCTTGGTATGGAGCATCCCGTAGGCCCGGGCCAGGAGATACCAGAGGGGAGCGGAGTCTTTCTGTTTTTCGACCATGGGCGTCAGCAGCCGGATGGCTCTGGACGGCTTGACCCCCACCAGGGCCTTTCGGACAGGCAACAGGGCCTTTCTCTCTGCAGGCGTGAGTTCGGACAGCAGGCTGTCGACGTCTTGCACGTTGGTTTTGGAGGGAGGGGGCGCAGGTTCCTGGTGACGCTGCGTCCACCAGAGAAACCCGCCGGCAAGGGCTGTCAGAAGGATGATGGCCGCCAGGACCCAGACGATCCGTTTACCGCGTCTGCGCTTCATGTGCACCGATGGGAGGGATTCGACGGGGGGAACGGCGCCCGGCCAGAGCGAGAAGTGCGGACGTTCCATGGGCAGGTGGATCAATGCCGAGTAAAATTCCAGTGCCGACTGGAAACGCTCGCTCCGGTCTTTTTCCAGGGCCTGCATCACGATGGCGGCGAGGCCTTGTGGGATCACCCGGTCCGGCCGATCCACTTGGATGGGCGACGGCTTCTTGGTCATGTGCTGGTTGAGCAGGGCCATGCGGGAGGATGCCTCGAAGGGTCTGTGCCCTGCGAGCATCTCATAGAGGATGACGCCCACTGTGTAGAGGTCGGACCGCATGTCCACCTTGTCGGGTTCCCCCGAGGCCTGTTCCGGAGATACGTATTCGGGAGTGCCGAACACCATGCCCGCCTGGGTGAGGGGTTCGGCCTCCTCGTTGGTGTCCTGGAGCATCTTGGCGATTCCGAAGTCCAGGATGCGTATGGATTCTGTCCTGGTGCCGGGGTCCACGATCATGATGTTGTCCGGCTTCAAGTCCCTGTGGACGACGCCCAGGCCGTGGGCGTGGTCGAGGGCGAGCAGAATCTGGAGACAGAGCGAGACGGCCCGTTCGGCGGTGAAAGGCGCTTCTCTGCGGATGATGTCGGAAAGTGGTTCTCCTTCCACGAAGTCCATCACGAGATAGAGGAGCCCTTGCTCGGTGCTTCCGAAATCGATGACCCGAACGATCCCGGGGTGATCGAGTTTCGACAAGGAGAGAGCCTCCCGCTCGAATCGTTCCGCCACCGACCGGATGGAACTCAGTTCCGGGAGCAGGACTTTGACTGCTACGTCTTTATGGAGAGCCACGTGTTCGGCACGGTAGACAATGCCCATACCGCCGGAACCGAGTCGATCCTTGATCTGATAACGGCCTGCCAGGACAGAGCCCAGGACGTTGAGCCCCGATGCCTCCATGGGGCGGTCCTGCGGCATGCGGATTTCCGTTTGGGATGTGGCCAGGGGCCCCTCGCCCGGCCACTGTGGCAGATCGGATGGTTTCGATTGCCGTGCCGCGGCGAGCTGAGTGGGTTCGTAGCCGTGGGATGCAGCGTCTGTAGCTTCCTGCGAGGGCCGGTCCCTTGTCGGGTCCGCCGGTTTGGATCGATCGTCGGTCATCGCTCCTGATTCTCGTTGCTCTGGAAGGGGGCCACCAGGGCGCACACCTCCCGGGATGGGTCCAGGATTCGATGGGCACAGGCTGCCACGTCGTCGCGGGTGACATCCTGGATGCGATCTGGATACCGCAGAAAGGCGTCGTGTCCAAGCCCGTAGAGTTCGTCTATGGTCAGAGAATTCACCATGGCGCTCCTGGTCTGGCGGCCGATGAGATGGGACCCGATGATGTGGGTCTTGGCTTTCTGGATCTCCCGGTTCGAGGGAGGATTGTCCCGGACAGTGCCCAACTCGTTTCGAAGTCCCTCGATGGCTTCTTCGAGACGGCTTGGATCCGTGGCCATGTAGGCGGCCGCGTAGCCTGGGGCCAGGCCGTGCAAGGTGTAGAACCCGACATGGTAGGCCAGCCCCCGGCGGTCTCTGAGGTGAACGAAGAGGCGTCCGGATTGGCCGCCGAGGACGCCCATGAGGACTCTGAGGGCGAATCGATCCTCGTCGTCCACGCACAGGCCCGGGTATCCGAGGACGATATGGGCCTGCTGGCGCTTCATACTGGCACGAGCCAACCGAGGTCGCTTCGGGAAGGACGGCCTGGCGGGTGGCTTCATGGTCCCTTTGCCGGCCTTCAACGACATCCCTCGTTCCACCAGTTCGGCAAATCCATCGGGGTCCATGTCGCCTGCTGCGGCGAGCACCATCCGGTTGGGCTGGATCAGGGCCTTGTGGAATCGTCTGGCCATGGGGGCAGACAAGGTCTCCACGGTCTCGATGGTACCGGGCAGGGGCCGTCCGTAGGGGTGGCGGCTCCCGAAGAGAGTTTTTCGGAAGAGGTCGAAGGCCTGAGCGGCCGGATTGTCGCGCCTGGCGGTCAGGTCGTCCAGCAGGGCCTGTTTCGCCAACTCGAATTCGCTGTCTTCGAAGCTCGAATTCAGGAGACTGTCGAGGAAGATGCCCGTGGCCTCGTCCCAATGCTTCGAAGGGAACTCTGCCTGGAGGCTGAGGGTGTTTCTTCCGCTGGATGCAGACAGGGCGCCTCCCAGGGACTCGATCTGTCGCACGACCTCGTCTCCGGGTCTGCTTTCGGTCCCCCTGGTGAGCAGCTCTGCAGTCAAGGTGGACAGCCCGTTTCGAGACGGCGATTCGGCCAGCAGGCCTCCGAGCCACATGGCGCGAACGGCAACTACCGGCGTTCCTTGTCGAGGGAGGATAAGGATTGTCAGACCGTTTTCCAGGACTTTTTTGTAGACACCGGAGGCCTGCTTTTTCATAGGTGTCGTCTTGGCGACAGACGAGCCCAGTCGCCCGGTGACGCCGGCCGTGAGTTCCTTGATGAGGCGCTTGCCCGTTGCCCGTTCGCTTTCGGGATGCACCAGGGCAAAAGTGGTTTTTTCAGGGGGGAAGTACTTTCTGGCCGCAGACATCACATCCAGCGGGGTGATGCTGTCGAGTCTGGCCAGGTACTGGTCTTCGTAGTTCGGGTCACCCGCCATGGTCTGATAGTATCCCAGCCGCCTGGCCTCTCCTTGGACGGTTTCTGAGCGAAACAGCACATCGGCGCGCACCATGCGGCGGACCTTGTCGAGTGCTTCCGTGGGCAGGGGGCGGTCCGCCAGTTCAGCGAGCACTTGCCCCGCCCGGTCTACCGCCTGTTGGACCTTGTCTTTGGGGGCGGCTCCACCAACCACGAACAGACCTGCGTCCTTGGGGGTATATGCATAGGCGTAGACGTCTGAGCAGAGCGCTTGTCTTCTGCGAAGTGCGAGGTTCAACAGGCTGCTCTCTCCTTCCGAAAGAAGAGCCGAGATCACCGAGAGCAGGGGCATGTCTTCATGTGCAAATCCCGGCACGGGGAACCCGATCATGAAGGTTTCTTCCTCCACCGGCGCGGCCTGGAGAGCCATTCTGGGGCGTCTCTGCAAGGGTTCAGGGTCGCGTTTGCCACGGGTCTTGCCCCGTTTGGCTTCCGAGAAGGCGGCCGCCAGGACCTCGGCCGCCCGACCTTCGTGAATGTTTCCCACGGCGACCACTGTCAGGTTGCCGCCGCGGTAGTGTTTCTCGTGGATGCGTCGGAGCACCTTGGAATCCACTGTGCGGACCGTGCGATCGAAGCCGATGATGGGACGGCCGTACGGATGTTTTTTGAAAACCGTGGAAAAGAGTCGTTCGGAGCAAAGATGTGCGGGCTGGTCTTTGCCCTGGTGGATTTCTTCCAGGATGACCAGTTTTTCCCGGTCGAGTTCCGCCTGATCGAAGGCCGGGTGGAGCACTGTCTGGGCCAAGAGACGAGCAGCTTTGCTGAACTGTCTCGCAGGGAGTACGAGGTGGTAGACCGTCTCATCGAAGGATGTCCATGCGTTGATGTTGCCTCCCCAAGCCTCCACTTTCTTCGCCAACTCCTGGCCGGGACGCCCTTGGGCTCCCTTGAAGAGCATGTGTTCGATGACATGGGCCGTTCCCGCCCATTCGGCGGGTTCGTCCGCTGAGCCGAAATCCACCCAGACTTGGAGGGCCACCACCGGCAGGAGGCCCGATTGGGATGTGACGATCGTTACCTGATTGTCGAGAACGATTTTTTGCACGAAGGTTTCTCCCTTGAACAATGTTGGCTCGTTCCGGCTCAATCCCGGGTGGCACCCGGTGAGCCGGGAAGGTCGCCGTTTCCACGAGTCGGTCCCAAGAGACTGCTTTGTCCCTGCTGTCTCGCAGGGGTTAAAGTGCCATACGAGATGACAGGGGTCAACGCCGGGACCTTTGGTGTTTTTGCTTTTTTTTCAGACCCAATCAATCGACTGTGGTTGGGCTGCTGTGTCAGACTGGTTTGTACTGCTGTGCCAGACCGTGAGCACCAACGCATCAGTCTCTTTGAGCGAGCGGGGTTTGTATTGCAATGCCGTGGAAAATGGTTTAGTGACTTTGCAAGTGCATAGTTTGTGACATGCTTTTTTTGTCCGGCATCGGTCACAAGGTGTCGAATGGGAGCAAGAGTCTCATGGTGGAAAGACCACAACTGGATTCGGAGATCACGTTTCGGTCGTGCAATTGTCTCAAGGCGCTCGCCCATGAGACCAGATTGGGGATCATCTGGCTTCTCAGGAATGGCGAAAAGAGCGTCAACGAACTGGCTACTGCGTTGGGGGTCTTGCTGCCCAACATCTCCCAGCATCTTCGGATTCTCAGGGACCGTGAGATTCTCGTGGCGCGCAAGCAGGGCAACATGGTGTTCTATCGGTTGCGGGATGAGCGGATCTTGAAGATTCTCGAAACCTTGCAACAGATACATTGCCCACAGTAGGCTTCTGGGAGGGTGTCGTCATGAGACTGGTGGTGTCCATGCTGTCGCTTGGGGTGCTCATGTGGTCACCTGGATGCGATCATAGGAAAACGGCGAGCCACGCAGAAAAGCAGCAAGGTGAGACTGCTGCACCGCGAGACCCTGCACCTGGGCGGGATGTTGCCGGGGCGACGGACATGGCTCGGCCCGCCGTGAGACCGGGAACGGCCGACAGGGTGGCGGCGGACTCCCCCACGGGGTTGGCTGTCTGCGACCGCTATCTCAAGGTCGTCTGTGGCTGTGCTGCCAAAGACCCAGTGCTGCGTAAGGCCTGTGACGAGGGGACCAAGTCTGCCCCCAAGTGGAAGGAGACGTCCGGCAAGGATCCTGAACAGCGCAAGGTGGTGTCTGAAAGTTGTCGAAAAGCACTAGATATGATTAAAGAAAGTTTTGGCTGCAAGCCGTGATTGGTGGCGCTTTTTGGAGAAAGTTTCCCGAAAACTGAGGGGGAGTCAGGCGAAGAGTTTCTCGAGTTGTGCCTCGATTTTGTCGTAGGGCTTGTCCTGCGCAACACTCAATTCTTTGACGATGAGACTCCGGGCGGTGTCCAACATGCGTTTTTCACCAAAGGACAGAGCCTTGGTGCTCTTGAGCCGTGACAGGTCACGGTAGACTTCCGCCACATCGAACAGAGAGCCGGTCTTGATTTTTTCCATGAAGCCCCGATATCTCCGGTTCCACGTCTGCTTGTCGAGCTTGACATCCTTTTCCTTAAGGATCTTCATGACTTGTTTGATGTCCTTGGCCGTGGCCAGGCGGCGCAGCCCCACTTGATCGGCCTTGTGGACTGGGACCATGATCTTCATTTCCGTGTCCATAATCTTGAGGACATAGAATTCGATGACCATGCCGGAGATCTCTTTTTTTTCGATGCCCACCACTTCTGCGACGCCCTGGGCGGGATACACTGCCATATCGCCTGTGACGAACCCCCCCGTTTCTTCCGGAACCGGCTTTTTCTTGGTCTCCGACTTTTTAGGGCTTGGTGCCTTTTTCGCCGTCTTGGCGCTCCGGGGCTTGGATTTCGCTTTGCCTTTGGAGGGTTTCGCCGAAGACGATGCGCTGGATCCCCGGGTTGCGCTCTTTGCTGAAAATCGAATCGTCATTGACCAGCCTCTCTGGATGTCGCATCCAGAAGTTGTTGGGGCCTGAAGGCCCGTGGAGTCGATGTTTTTTTCTCAACAGATACCGGACTCCAAAAATGCCCGGAAATTCTTGCGGTCTCCTCGGCCATCGATGATTGGGTAGTGGTTGACCGCAGTCATTGATGTTTTCGATTGTGGGCCTCATACGGCCACATCGACGCCAGAGCCGAGTCCTTGGCATATTATAGTTAAAACGCCTTTGGATTCTAGGCCTTTTTTGGGAAAGTCCAGACTGGACTTTTTGTGCGTTTTTGAAAAAAAACGTGATAGTTGTTTGAGTCAGTTGATTCGCGCAAGAGTTTTCTTTTGATTGCGACTGTGTCTGTGGAGATTGTGTGGTTGGTTGTGTCCGACGCGGCTGCGGCGCGTTGCGACCAAGAGGTGTTTCGTGAAATATGTCCTGTGCCTGACCGGTGCATCCGGCACGATTTACGGGAGGAGATTGGCAGCCGCTCTTTCCGGCAAGGGCCACCGGGTGCATCTCGTGGTTTCAGAGGGCGCCCGCAGGGTGCTTGCGTACGAAGAGGGTATTTCCTGGCAGAGGACTCAGGGCCCCGGACCGCTTCTCGATGATTTTCGAGACGCCCGTCTGGATCTGGTCCAATTGCATGATTGTGATTTCGGGTCAGTTTTGGCGTCTGGTTCTGTCTCCTGGGATGCGGCGGCGGTTCTTCCCTGTTCCATGGCGACGGTGGGCGCTGTCGCCTCGGGCGCCGGCCGCACCCTGGTGCATCGGATCTGCGACGTGGCTCTCAAGGAACGGCGCCGGCTCGTCCTGGCCCCGAGAGAAACACCCATGTCCGCCATCCATCTGGAGAATCTCGCTCGGCTGGCGGCCATGGGGGCGTCGGTGGTCCCATGCATGCCCGCGTTCTATCCCAGGCCTCGGTCCGTTGCCGATATGATCGATTTCGTGGTCGACCGGGTCGCCGTGCAAATGGGTTGTGCCCTGGGACTCGTGCCCCCCTGGGAGGGATCTGGTGAACCGGCGTGAATTTTTGGGTTCCTGCGCTCTGCTCGGCACAGGACTCCTGGGCTGCGACCGGTGGGGGGCACCCAAGGAACGGCAGGCTGGAACCGGGTCGTTTCGTTCAAGGCGCGGTAAGAAAAGTTCTGCTGGTGGAAGGGGGCCCTTGTCCAGGAGTGGGAGCATGCAGACAGGGCCCCTGGTGGGAGAGACCAGGTGGTCAGGGGGCTCGTTCGACGAGGCCGCAACCAGGATTCGGGTGGCCACCTTGCTTCGAAACCGGGAACAGGCAAGCTGGGAGGTTCTCGATTTTGCCAGGGGCCGTCGGCTCGCCGGTGAGTCTGTCGTGGACTGGAAGACGGTGGGACTGGGTTGGGCCTCGGCCCCACTTTGTTTGTACGCCGCTGTGAGGACCGGAAAACTGCACGCTGATGAGCCCCTGATCTGCAGGGGCGACCGGGACGTACCAGGCGGACACGGCAGACTCACGGCCCTGTCTGCGCTGGCCAAGGGCTGCCGCAGTTTCGTGCAGCAGGTGGCCGTGCGGTTGACCTGGGCGGACTATCAGTTGGCTGCTCGCCTTTTTCGGATGGATGGCGCCCTTGGACCCAGACCGAATGACCAGATGGCCAGGTGGCGTCTCTTTGCCGAGGGGGTGGGCGTTCGACTCACCTTGCCGCAGGCAAGGCTGTTTGCCCTTGCGGCAGCCCGGTCCGATCCCGGGGATCCGGCCCGAACCCTGGTACGGACCGGGGCACTCGAAGCAGTCCGTTCGGGATATGCCCAGGCAGCCGGGGTGGCGGGACTGGATGTCTCCTTGATTGGGGGCGCCTGTCGTCCTGGGGCGGAGGAACAGTTTCTCTTGGCCTGGTCTCCTTTTGGAAAACCCCGGTTCGTCGTTGTGGTCCATCATCGCCAGTCGCTGGATCAGGGCATGTCCCTGGTTCGGCGCGTCTTCAATGTGTTGGCGGGCTGATTCTTCGTTTCCTCGACCTGGTTGTTTCGTTCGACTCTTTGTCGAAATCCGCCCGGAGCAAAATTTTGCCCCAAATCATCACTGGGAGTACCAAAGAGAAAGACGCGTGGAGGTTTGCTTGGGTATCGTGACTCGAGGCCTTCACCAGACAAGGAGTGCTTTGGTATGGGAGCTGATGCCGTCGGCATGTTAGAGCAGTTGCATTGCGAGGTCTGCGGCGCCAAGGTGTCCACATTGCGTCGCGGCCGATGTTGGGGCTGTTATCAAAAATGGCAGGAAGCCCAGCCGGTGGGTGTGGGGGCGCGCTGCGTGATCTGTGGCGAACGACGCCGTGAGAATCTCCAGCGCGTGGAGCTGTTTGGAAAGTGGTTGCCCATGTGCCACATCTGTGCTGTGCGCACCATGCGGCTCAGTCCCTTGCCCCGGTCCCTCGAGGGAATCCGACAGCGACTGGAGCGGGATCGCAGGTTTGGAGATCGCCGGAGCGGGAGAGCGGACAGCCGGCTCATCCACAAGGAACGGCGCGTGGGCGAGCGACGCGCCGTTCCCGTGGAAGACGACGATGTGCTCGATATCGAGGACCTTCCCATCGTGGAAATCTTTGGGGACCAGGACGACAAGGCACAGGTCACGTCTCTTTTCGAAAGGCTGGATGAAAGCGAACTGTGATTGAGTCCCCTCATCCCGGGCTCCTGCCCGCCCATCGATGGAGTCGCGCCTCGCGTATCGTCTGATCACTCATCAGCGACTGGTTCTTCTTCCGGATCGTCGCTTCCTTGGTTTTTTTGTGTTTCGGTGTGCTTTCCGGAAGTTCCTGGTTCAACCTGGTGTGCTTGCTCGGCCTTGGTTTTCGTCTTTGCCTGCCTTTTTTGTGACCAGTCCAGTTCCGCGAGAACCTCTGCATGCTCCAGGTCCGATGAAGCCCGAACGAGGATGGTGGTGGGCAGGCGTTCCACCAGGGAGTTGATACGCCGGACGAACGCCACGCCGTCATCGTCTTCACCGGGCGCCCTCATTCCCAGCATCACCAGGTCGGCGTTGCTGCGTTCTGCGATGATATCGGCGATGGGTTTTCCGGGCGGCTGTCGCATGATGATTTCTGCTTCGGCGGGCACCCTCGATTCCGTGATGATTTCTTCGAGACGCCGTCTCGTTTCGCTCAGCGGGGCGCCTTCCGGGACGATCATCTTGAGAAAGACTTTGGCTCCGGACCAGCAAGGAACCTCGGTGATGAGGCTCGCCAACAGGAGCATGAGCGTTCCGTTGCTGTCTTGTCCGCCCCACCAGATGTCGATGCTCCGGCACTTGCCGAACCCCTGGATTTCTGTGAGTGCTTCCACTGCGCTTCGGCCTACCAGGCTGTCCTTGGCGGATTCTGTTGACGGCACCTCCATGCTTGAACCAGGTCTCGACATGCCGAAACTGCGGTTGCCCTTCTTGCGGGCTTTCTTGCCGGCGCGCCGCAGGGCTTTTTCGATGTCGGCCTGGGACAAGATTTTGTTGGTCGTGGGATCGATTTTTATCGGTGGGGTGTCTTTGTACGATAAAAACAAGATGCTCTTGTCGAGACCGATGAGACTTTTGACCAGGTCGGCGAACTCGGCGGATTTGGATTCATCCCTGGCCCAGCCCATGAGGATGATGTTGGGTTCGAACGTGGCCACGCCGTAAGACTGGGCCACGGCCATGATCCCATCGTAGACCGTGGGAGCAAGCTGTGCCTTGGCGAAAACCAGGGGGAAGAAACGACGCACGCTGCGTTGCAGTGTCTTTTGGACATCGGCGCGGCGGCGTCCCTGGCGCACCGGGTCACCCACCACCAGGACGAAATAGGTGACGATGCCCCTGTTTTCTCCGATCCAACGTCCCATATGGAGGAGATGGGGTCTGGCCATTGGAGAGCCTCCAAGCACCAGGACGTGCGGCTGCCAGTTGATGGAGTGATACTCCACGTCTCGGAGCACGCGCAAACCCGAACGCACCAGCGCCGACCAGATGCCGTGACGCATGTCACCCCATGTCTTGGTGAGTTTCTTTTTCTGGAGATACATGTAGATGCCGCCCACGATGATCACCGCGGCGATCATGGCGGGCAGGCTGATGAGCGACATCATGTAGAAGCAGCCGGCGGCACCGAAGAGAGAGATTGCCGCCGGGACCTGGAAAGTGGGCCTGAAACTGGGAAGTTTCGACCATTTGGCAAGGCCGCATGCGAGGCTTTCGAACCCATAGGAAGCCAGGAAGAACATGGTGATCACTGCGGCGATGGCGTTGAGCCCCGATGGTGACGTGTAGGCGAGAGCCAGGCCGGCGATGGCCACGAGAAGGGAGAAGACGGTGGCTACCCTGGGCATGTTCGTGGGCCCATGGCCCTTACCGAGGAAACGGGGCACGATCCCGTCCTGTGCCAGGGCCTGGAGGATCCGTGGTGCCCCCAGGATCGAGCCCATGGCCGAGGAGAGCGTGGCACCCCAGATTCCGAGGGTCACCACGAAGCCCCAGCGCGCGATGTCCTTGAAGACGATGTGGTGGATGTTGCGCAGGTCCCCGGGGCGCACCTGGATACCCAGCCAGACCATGAGCCCCAGGTACACGACGAACCCGACCGCCACGGCCGCCATGGTGCCCAGGGGAATGGAACGTTTGGGATCCTGGAGATCTCCAGACATGGACACCCCCTGGGTGAATCCCGTGACCGCAGGGAAGAACACGGCGAACACCTTGACGAAAGGCTCGGGGGGCTTGCCGTCCACGGTGGTGCCCCAGAGTTCGATGTGGCCTGGAGGATTCGGCCCTTGACCGGTAAAAACGGATACGAGGCTCAGGACGATGAGCGCCATGATGATGTATTGCGTCTTGAGCGCGAGGGACGTATCCCAAAAAGCCAGGCCTGCCACGAGAATCACGGTGACGATGCTGGTCACCGGACCCGAGAGACTGGGAAAGACATTGATCAGGGCCTCTGTGAAGCCCAGGACATAAAGGGCCACGGACAGGGCCTGGGCAAAGAACAGGCCGATGCCGATGGCACCGCCGATTTCCAGGCCGATGCTCCGTGAGAGCATGTAGTAGTCACCGCCTCCTTTGACCGTCCTGTTCGTGGCGATGGAAGAAACAGACAACGCGGTCGGGAGGGTCAGGGTGTGGGCGATGATCACGATGAGGACGGCACCCAGCAACCCGGCATGGCCTACGACCCAGGGAAAACGCAGGAACATGATCACGCCCAGGATCGTCAGGATCGAGGGCGTGAATACTCCGGAAAATGTTCCGAACTTGCCCGAGGGAGGGCTGCCAAACATTGCCTTGATGGCTTTTTGCAGGATGGATGGGTTTTCGCTCATACGGTGCGTCCTCCCAGGCAAGCCCAGGATTTGTTGCCCTGGTGTTTGTGTCGCCTGGCCTGTTTGTTCAGGTGATGCCTCGTTTCGGGGCATGGTATCCGGGCTTGGCTCGGAGTTCAAGGTCGGCGCCGACACCAGAGAGACAATGCGTTTCAGAGACGGTAGCGGGCGGCCACGGGCATGCGCCGGCCCATGCCGAAGCTCTTGGTGGTGACCTTGAGACCAATGGCGGCCTGGCGGCGCTTGTATTCGTTTCTTTGGACCATACGCAGGATCCGGTCCACCAGGGCCTGGTCCTGTCCTGTCATGTCCACGATTTCTCCGCCCGACAGGCGTTCTTCGATACAGAGTCGCAGGATTTCGTCCAGCACCGGGTAGGGCGGCAGGCTGTCTGTGTCTTTCTGGTCCGGCTTGAGTTCTGCGGAAGGAGGTCTCGTCAGGATGCGTTTCGGGATGACCTCACGTTCCTGGTTGATGTATTCGGCCACGTCATAGACCAGGGTTTTCGGAAGGTCGGAGATCACGGCCAGTCCCCCGGACATGTCTCCGTAGAGGGTGCAGTAGCCCACGGCCAGTTCACTCTTGTTTCCGGTGGACAAGACCAGTGAGCCATACCGATTGGACAGGGCCATGAGAATATTGCCCCGGATCCTGGCCTGGAGGTTTTCCTGGGCAAGGTCCACATCGTGCCCGGTCCAGTCCATGAGCGGCGCCAGGAGGTCCAGGTAGGCTTGGTGTGGCTGTTCCACCGGCACGATTTTGAGGGATATGCCCAGGTTCGTTGCCAGGGCCTGGGCCAGTTCGAGACTCTCGGAAGACGAATAGCGAGAGGGCATGGCCACGGCCAGGACCCGGTCGGGCCCAAGGGCCTCTGCAGCCAGACAGGCAACCACCGCCGAGTCGATGCCTCCCGACAGGCCCAGGACCACGCTCTCGAAGCCGCACTTGGCGACATAGTCGGCCAGTCCCAGGACGAGGGCTTTGTGTGCCGCCTCTGGTCGCGTCATGCCCGGCCAGACACCTTCTCCCGGAGTCTCGGTGTCGAGGACTGTGACCGCTTCCTGGAAGGATGGCAGTCGGGCCGCCAGTTTCCCGGATGGGTCCAAGCAGAAACTGGAACCGTCGAAGATGAGTTCGTCGTTTCCTCCCACTTGATTGACGTACACGAATGGCACGTGGTGTCTTGCGGCATGGCCGGCCATACATGCGAACCGCGCCGAGTCTTTGTCCAGGACGAAGGGGGATGCCGAGAGGTTCACCAGGATCGTGGCGCCCGCTGCGGCCAGGTCGGCCACCGGATCATCGCTGTAACGGACGTCTGGCCAGATTTCCATGTTGGTGAAGGCGTCCTCGCAGATGGTGACCCCGATGCGTTCACCAGCCCATTTTACCGGCTCTTGTCTGGGACCGGGATCGAAATATCGATTTTCATCGAAGACGTCGTAGGTGGGCAACAGTCGCTTGAGACGCTGCGCCAGGATTCGTCCTCGGCCCAGGAGCAGGGCTGCGTTGTGGAGCCCTTTGCCCGTGGGCGCGTCGGTGGGGACCGCGGTCCCGATGAGGATTGCTGTTTCCGGGCGGGAGGCCGTGTCGCCCGCCAGGGACCGGGCCGCTGTTTGCAGTTCGGTTCGGAACGAGGGGCGCTCCAGGAGGTCCATGGGGGGGTACCCGGCCAGGAAGAGTTCTGGGAACACAATAAGGTCTACCTTGCCGGCATGCTTTTTCCAAACTTTGCGTGCCTTGGCGAGGTTTCCTGCCACGTCTCCCACCGTGGGATCGAGCTGGGCCAATGCTATCTTCATCGAATCCTCCGCGTGGATGCGTCCTGTCCGAACCGGCATGGGCCCGGAGGCGTTTGGTGCGTTGGAATAGGTTTTGCCCAAATGGAGGTGTAAAACAAGGGGATGAACGTGGGTTTGTGCTGTTTTTTTAAGATGTGGCGCGTTCCCGGCTTGACAGAAGCCCACCGAAGACACTATTTCGAAGCGCCATCCAGTCGATGCGAAATGAAAGGCACGGAGGTGTTTCGTGTTCGTATCCGTCAGTCGCTCGGGCCGCATGATTCTTGGGAGACTCGAACGAGGGGACGATTTGCTCAAGGGACTCATCGAGGTCTGTCGCAAGTTCTCGGTGCGCTGCGCGGAGGTTCGCGCCATCGGGGCGCTCTCCGAAGCCGTGCTCACGGCTTACGACCAGAAGCTTCGGACCTACGAGACAGGACGCCGGTTCTTCGGCGACCTGGAGATCGTCTCACTGCTCGGAAATGTCACCGAGAAGGACGGCGAACTGTTTTGTCACCTGCATGCCAGTCTCGCCAGGAGCACGGACAACGGACTCCAGATGCTGGGCGGTCACCTGCTTTCCGGCCAGGTGTTTGCCTGTGAGTTCGTTTTGCAGACCTGTGACGATCTCATCTTGCGCCGACTCCAGGACAAAGAGACCGGACTGGCCCTCTGGAAGGACCGGATCGAGCTGCGCAGCGAACAGGACCAACCCGCCGCCCAGGCCGGGAAGGTGACATGGGACGATGTGCTCACCGAGGCCATGGCCATGGAAGACGGCAAGGACGGTGAGGTTTCGGCAGGCCGGAAGAAGTCGGCCAAGGCAGGGAAGAAGGCGGCCAAGGCAGGGAAGAAAGCGTCTGGGCAGAAAGGGACCGCTCCGGCCGATCCTGTCTCCGATGCCACGCCGGACGCTCAGGCGCCAAATCCTGCCGAGACAGCGGGCGGCGGTGATGCAGGCGACGGTGCGCTCGTGGGCGGTGACGCTGCAGCCCAGGAAGAAGCCGGGGACGAGGACTGGGTCGAGCCGGTCACCGGGGACATCGTCAACCATCCCAAGTTCGGGCGATGTGTCGTGGAGTTCGTCGAGGAGGATGAATTCGTGCACGTGCGCCTGCCCAGCGGCCGGATGATCCGGCTCAGCCTGGAGGTGGTCACTTTGTCATTGACCGGCTACGAGGAAGACCACCAGATTTTCGAGGCCAGGTTGGGCAAGGATTGAGTTTCTCTGTGTGTCGTGAAATCGTGAAGCCGGGGGATGGGGCACGAGCGTCGATGCAGGCAAGTCGGCCGACAGCAGGCAGGTCAAAGGAGTCTAATCCGCTCGTCTGGATCTTCGACGACTTTGGCAACCAGGGCGGCTTGTCTGCGTGAGTCTTGGAGTTGCTCGACGAGTCGTCGGGCTTGGTGTGCAGGCAGGCCCAGGAGGAGTCCTCCAGACGTTTGGGGATCGAACACCAGGTCGAGGATGTGTTCGGGAAGGTCGGGACGCAGGTCCACGCGGTCGAGACGATGGCACATATTGCGTCCGAGGCCTCCCGGCACCAGGCCCATCCGGCTCCATTGCTCGACTTCCGGCAGCAAGGGCAAAGCCTCTGCATCGAACTCGATGCCCAGGCCCGTGCCGTCGATCATCTCGCAGGCATGGCCCACCAGGCCGAAACCAGTGACATCCGTGCAGGCCGATAAGTCCATGGTCGCAGCGATGGCCGCGGCCCGGTCATTGAGCGTCGCCATGGACTCGGTCATGACCGCGATGGTCTGTCGGCTCACCTTGCCGGCCTTGACCGCGGTGGACAAGATGCCCGTACCCAGCGGTTTGGTGAGCACGAGAGCGTCTCCGGGGCGCAGGCCTTGGTTTTGCCAGAGCCTGTCGGGATGCACGATCCCTGTCACCGACAGGCCGTATTTGAGTTCCGGGTCCTGGAGACTGTGTCCCCCCACCAGGGCGCATCCTGCTTCCCGGAGTTTGGCCAGGCCGCCTTCCAGGATGCGCTGCAGGATTTCGATGTCCAGGCTGCCTGCCGGGAAGCCCACGATGTTGAGCGCGGTCAAGGGCTTGCCGCCCATGGCGTAGACGTCCGATAGGGCGTTGGCCGCGGCGATGCGGCCGAAGTCGTAGGGGTCGTCTACGATCGGTGTGAGAACGTCCACGGTCTGGATCAGGGCCTGGTCCGCCGAGAGACGATACACCCCTGCATCGTCCCCCCGGGAAAATCCCACGAGGACCTCTTTGGTGTGGGGAATTTTCAAATCCCCGAGGGCCTGGTCCAGAACCTCTGGTCCCAGTTTCGCCGCTCACCCTGAGGCGGAGACGAGTTGGGTCAGGGGAACTGTGGCCTTGGGACGGCTGTCTGGCATGAATGTGTCCCTTCCTACGACAGACCGAAAACACATGAACAATGACACCATATGCAAAAGCAGCCATTTTTCTAGGAAAACTTGCGCAGCAACGAGACGGGCCCTGGCCGGGATGCTGCTCGGCGATGAGGTGTTCGTTGGCATGGAACGCGGTCTGGTTTATGGTGGTCCCATATCGAGGCGGACTGTTTGTGGCGGTCTGGTGTTTGAGGCGGACAGGAGGATTGTGCGATGAAACGGGTCGGTTCGTTTGGGATTGTTTTGGCTATTCTGGTGACTTCGTCACCAGCCCTGGCCGGGACCTGGGTCTATCTTCGGGAAGGCGGCCAACTGTTCTACCGACCGGGCACATCTGCCCCACCAGCCGATTGGACGGACAGGGAGTTTCAGGAAGACTCATCCTGGACATCCTCTGAGGAGGGGTTTGGAATCGGGTACGGCGATGGCGACGACAGGACGGTTGTGTCTGACATGCAGGACCATTACGTGACTTTGTACGTTCGTGCCCATTTCATCGCGGGGGCCGAGCAGGCCACCACGTTGCAGCTCGATGTCTCCTTCGACGACGGATTCGTGGCCTATCTCAACGGAACCGAAGTGGCCAGGTCCCACGTGCCCGCCGGGGCCCTCGGGCCGGACGATACAGCATCGGGACACGAGGTGACCGACGGTGTCGAGAGTTTCACCATCGATCCAGGACTGCTCGTCGAGGGGGACAACGTCCTGGCCGTCGAGGTCCACAATGCGAGTTTGGGCAGCTCGGATCTGTCCTTCGATCCAGTCTTGTGGGGATACGATTCGCCGCCCCTGGATGCCCAAATCACCTTGGGTCCCTTTCTCCAGCAACTGGATCGCAGGTCTGTGCTGGTGGTCTGGGAGACGGATCAGCCGGCCCCCACAGACATTGTTTATGGCCCTGCAGAAGACGACATGAGCAGGTCGGTGTCGGATTCGAGTCTGGTGACGCACCACGTGGCGGCCCTGACGGACCTGTTGCCCCAGAGCAGCTATACCTATCGGGTGGAGAGTGCCAAGTGGCCTTCCTCGGTGGGGCATGTGCGCACGATGAAAGACAGCGCCACGGCATTTCGGGTGGGGGTCTACGGGGACACGCGCAGCCAACCGGATATCCACAGAGAGGTGGTCGAGGGCATCATCGCCTCCGACGTGGACCTGATTTTCAACACGGGAGACCTGGTGGCGGACGGATCGGACGACGGCCTCTGGCAGACCTTTTTCGATGTGACGGCCGAGATGCTGCGCGACGTTCCCCTCTACCCGGTGCTGGGGAACCACGAGGGGACCGGTGACCGGTATCTCGACATCTTCGAACTCCCCAGGGATTCGTCGGGCACCGAACGGTACTATGCCGTCAGATACGGGGTGGCCTTGTTCGTGGTCATCGACCTCTACGGCAGCGACTGGGACCAGGGCAGTGCACAGTATACTTGGCTCGAAGATCTGTTGTCCAATGCCGCCTCCGACCAGACCATCTTCCACCGGTTCGTGTTTCTGCATCATGGGCCCTACGATTCCGGTTCACACGGGCCCAACACCCAAGCCCAGGCGGTCCTCGTGCCCTTGTTCGAGCAATACGGGGTCGAGATCGTGTTTTCGGGGCACGACCATGATTACGAGCGCGGGACGGTCAACGGGGTCAAGTACGTGGTCACAGGGGGGGGCGGTGCGCCCCTCTACCCGGTGGACGGCGACTGGTGGACCGAGGTGTCTGCATCTGTGTATCATTATGTTATTTTGGATGTTTCTGGACCCAGGGTCGATTTTACTGCAACGCGTCTCGATGGCACGGTTTTGGACCAGTTTGTCCTGGGTGACGATCTGTCGGAATGCAGTGGGGCCGGGGACTGCGAGTCCAGGCAGTCCGGCACCTGTCAGGACGACGAGGCCGGGGCCTGGGCATGTGTGGCAGGCGGTTGTGTCTGGAACTGCCACCTGCAGGCCCCGCCGGAGAGGGATGCAGGCACTGCCGATGCCGCCCCAGACAGCGGAGGAGATGCCGGGACCTGGGACGCAGGCGTTTTCCCGGCGGATGCTTCCGCATCGAGGGATGAAAGCAGTGGATGCGGCTGCAGGTCCGGAAAGTCCAGGCCGCCCGGTTCGTTGTGGTTGCTCGTCTTGCTGCTGCTCCCCCTTTCGAGACGTGGATTGTCTCGCTAAAGACCCTATGGATGGCTCATCATTTCCGTTTTCTTGCAAAGGGACCTTGCACCCCGGCAGTTTTTTGCGGCATTCGCAAGGCCGTGATACGCCTCGATCGAGAGAGTCTGCGTTGGGTTCGGTGAAAAACCAATTGCAGACAGCCCTTGTGAGGAGGTCCATCATGACTGAAGCGCCGCAACCGGCCAGGGTGCCGTTGGACTTGGACGTGGACTGTCGCAGCGAGGATTTGGAGGGGCCGCTGCGTTATCGTGCCGTCAACATCGGGGAGGGAGGACTCTTTTTGAAGACCACCAGACCCTTGCCCGTGGGGACGCGGCTTCGTTGTACTCTGACCCTGCCGGACGACTCCGAAGAGATGACCCTGGACACGGAGGTGGCATGGACCAGGTCTGGTCCCGCAGACCAGGTTCCTCCCCCTGGCATGGGCTTGACCTTCGTGGGCATTGCCGTCGACGACCTGGACAGACTGCAGCTCTACGTAGATTCTTTCGAGGCGGTCGAAGACGGGGTCGACCCGGATGCGCAGCCAGTCCAAGACGGTTCGATTGAATTTGGGGCGGACCCGGGAGAATCCGAAATCCTGGGCGAGGCAGGTGACGAGGAGATCATCGACCTCGTGGCATCGCCTCCCGCCTCTGGGATGATGCCGCCTCCTCCGCCCAGACCCGTGGTGCCAGGTTTGGGATCAGAGCCCGTCGAGGTGCCGCAAGCGCCTGTCTCCGAGATGTTGCCTCCGCCGCCTGCTGATGCGCCCTCCAGGGCCGATGGGCCCTCCAGGGCCGAGGGGACCTCCCTTGCTCCTGGAGACGCCTTGCAGGTGGTCATGGAACAGGTGCTCGTGGAAGGCAGGGTGGTGGGACTCACCGAGGATGGCATCGAGATTGTGGGAGGCTGGTCAGAGGCACGAATCACGCTGCGACTCGAGGACGGTGACGAGTTGACCAGGTTGGGCCTGGTGGAACTGGGAGGACTGGGTGCCGGCCGGGTGCGGATCCGGTTGGACAGCAGTGAATTGGAACGCAGGGTCCGTTCTTCCGAGGATGGATCGGTGGCATTCGAAGCATCGCCCAGGGATTTCGTTGGCGCCACGACTCCAGATCGGCCTGCATCGTTGCCACGTCCTCCCGCGGATGTGACGAGGAAGGATGGGGCGCCTCCTGTGGCAGTCTCGGCGCGGCCGGAACAGCCTGCCGATCCGGTCTCGATTGGGGAGGCCATGCCACCCGAGATTTCTTTGTCCGGTCTCGAACCGGCGCCCCTGGTTCCGGCGCCTGCAGCAGTGGACATGGTGGAAGAAAAGCAGGATGGCGGCCAGGGCCCGAGGGCATTTTTGCGCAGGATGCGAAAGTCCAGGGCTGCCGTGACCCTGGCGTCCTGCCTTCTGTTGGCGGCTGCCGGGGCCGGGGTCGCCGGTCTGCTCGGAGGCAGGAACAAGCACCATGACAGGTCTTCGGCCCAGAAAAAGACGCAGGGTATTTCCGAACAGTCGGGGGCGAGCCAAGGAGCCGTCGATCCAGGTGAAGGACGCCTGGACCAGGAACCGGCAGATCGCAAGAAAACTGCCCTGTCGGCCAGCCCAAGCGCGAGTCGGTCCCCTGTTGCATCGAATGGAAGTCGGGGAGATGTGCAGGATCCGGCAGTGGGGCGCCAGGCGTCCCGGAGACACACAGACAATGTAGGCCGGTCCCGCAGGCATGCGTTGCGCAAGCCGCGGCTCTCTGCCGACCGCAGACCAGTGAGTCGTCCCGCCTCGGCCGAGAGGCAGGCGTCGCCTGGCGCCTCGCATCGCGCCACGAGAGCCCTGGCCAAGGTGGGTCTGGCGGTCCGCCGTCGTGCCGGGACAGTCTCCCTGCTCCTCGGAGTGACGGGCAGGGCAAAGACGTTGAGTTCCTATTGGCTGGCCAAGCCGCCGGGAGTGGTGGTGGACATGACGGGCGTGCGATCCAGGCTGCGGCCGGGCAACCACAAGGTGGCCGATTCCCAGGTACGGTTCGTCAAGGTGGTGCGCCGGCGAGGCGGCGTGCGGTTCATCGTCTACCTGACGAGCAAGGCCGCGGCCGCCGCCGCCAGGGTTCACTCGGCACCAGGTGTCGGGGTGGTGACCTGGCCGGGCAAGGCTGCTGGTCCCAGGGGGCCGGAAAAGATCTCGATGAGGTAGACCCGTTCGTTCTTCGTTTCATGTTTTGCAGTCTTCTCGTCGGCTGTGGCAGGTGGCATGACGGACAAACTGCTGTCCCGGGCTCGAACATCCACGCGTGGGCCGCTCGTTTCTTACGGTTGGGGGCGAAATCGGCATTTGTTCGGTGTCTTACGGGAAATTCCTTGTTGATCGAACACAAATTGCAGTTATACTAAAAAATGGTGCAGGCAGAGGGATTGGGACGAGTACGACAATTGACTGACGACCGGATGAAGTCAGGGTCCGGCCGGGTGATGCCGCTGTGTGGAGGTGTTGACAAGCGCGAGGTTTCGGTCTAAACACTGCCGAGCTTTCGGGGCGTAGCGCAGTCTGGTAGCGCGTGCGGTTCGGGTCCGTAAGGTCGGAGGTTCAAATCCTCTCGCCCCGACCAAATCGGTAGTGGGAACAGGGGAAGCGCCGTTATCTCGGACTGCCGGTCAGCCAGTAGCGGGTTGGGTCAGGAGGTCCTGCCGTGAACCAGCTCAGCATTCTCGTAGTAGACGACGACATGGACGTCTGCACGTATTTGAACGATTTTTTGACGCACGACGGCTACCACGTCAAAACGCTCAGCGATCCCACACTGGCCGTCGATGAACTCAAAGCGCTCGAATATCACGTGGTGGTCCTCGATCTCATGATGCCGAAGATGTCGGGGATGGATCTCCTCGAGAAGATTCGGAAGGTAGACGATGACGTCGCAGTGGTCATCTTGACCGGGTATCCCTCCTTGGAGACTGCCACAGCCTCCATTGAATACAATGTCAGTGCCTATATCAAAAAGCCCTTTGCCGCAGACGAGTTTCGAGAAGTCCTGCATCGCATCGCGAAAAAGAAAGGGTTGGTGCTTCGTCGAGAAGACGAACTGCACATCACCATTGGAAAGACGATCCGCGAGCTGCGCAAGGCGCGCAACTTGACCTTGAAGCAGATGTCACGGCGCACCAAGTTGTCGGTGAGTCTGCTCAGCCAGATTGAGCGGGCGGAGAGTTCCGCCTCGGTGAGTTCTCTGTTCAAGGTGGCCACGGCGCTCGACGTCAAACTCACCGATCTTTTTGGAGGGTACTGACGGCTGGAGAGCGGTCTACGCGGCATGGGACCAGGCTCTGTCGGCTGCCTGGTAGATGGCCTGCATGGCTGCCTTGCGATCTGTCTGTCCCACGAGGGCCGATCCTGCCACCAGACAGGTGGCGCCCAGGGATGCGAGGCGTTCTGCGTTGTGCGGGCCCACGCCGCCGTCCACCTGGATCAGTGCCGTCGAGGCGCTCTGATCGATCATGTTCTTGGCCCTGGCGATTTTGTTGTGCATGGTTTCGATGAACCGTTGTCCGCCAAATCCCGGGTTGACCGTCATGATGAGGAGCAGGTCCAGGTCGGCGAGTATGTTTTCCACGGCAGTCAGGGGCGTGGCAGGGTTGAGGGCTACTCCTGCGCGTTTGTCCCTGTCATGGATTTGTTGCACCAGGCGATGAAGGTGCCACGTGGCCTCTGCGTGCACCGTGATGAGGTCGGCCCCCGCGTCGGCGAACCAGGGAACCATGGTCTCGGGATGCTCCACCATCAAGTGCACATCCAGCAGAGCGTCCGTGGTTTCCCTGATGGCCGCCACCACCCCCGGGCCGAAAGTGAGGTTGGGCACGAAATGGCCATCCATGACGTCCAGGTGGAGGACATTCAATCCCAGGTCCGTCAGGGCGTGCACCTCCTCGGCCAGGCGTCCGAAGTCTGCACTCAGAAGGGACGGTGCAATGGCGGGCATGTGGGTGGCGAGATCGATCATGAAGTTTGACTCCTTTCGAATGCGGCTGCGAAGAACCCATCGATTCCGTGGCGATGGGGCCAGGTGCTCAGGTTGCCCTGGTCGTCGATCAGGTCGGCTGGGACCACGCCGGTGAGAGGACGATGCAAAAATTCCGGGTGGCGTTCCAGGAACCAGCGGACCTGGTCTGGGCCTTCTTCATTGGTGAAGGTGCAGACCACGTAGAGCAGCATGCCTCCCGGTCGAACGAGTGTGGAGACATGGTCGAGCAAGGAACGCTGCAGTTGAACCGCGGAGCGCAGCGTGGCCTTGCGGAGTCGCCACTTGGCTTCTGGATGGCGCCGCAGGGTTCCCAGCCCTGTGCAAGGAGCGTCCAGGAGCACGCGGTGGAAGGATGCGGGCCGTAGAGCAGGCTGGGTGAGATCGGTGAGCAGCCATTGCACCGAGGATGCCGTTCTGCCGGCCCGATTTCGCGCCTGACGGAGTCTCGGTCGATCATTGTCTGCCCCGACCAGCAGGCCTTTGTCCAGGCCGAGGGAAACCATGTGCATGGTCTTGCCCCCGTTTCCGCAGCAGGCGTCCAGGATTCGTTCTCCGGCCCTGGCATCGAGCATCGGGGCCAGGAGCTGTGAGGCCTCGTCTTGGACTTCGTAGAGACCTTCGGCATACAGAGGATGTCGCACCGGGTCGGCCAGCCCCCGAAGCACCAGTGCATCGTCGCTCCATCGCCCGGCCTGGGCATCGATGCCGGCTTGCCTGAGTCGTTCCACAAGCTCATCTCTGGAGATCTGTTGTCGGTTGGCGCGGAGGTGTTGGGCCGGCCGCTCGTTGAGTGCCTCGGCGAGTTGGATCGCTTCGTCGGGACCGAGACGCTGGATCATGATATCCGCGATCCAGTCTGGGAAGGATTGTGACACCGCGATACGGTCGCGCAGCCTGGTGACCTCAGGAAGTCTGGGATCGTCGGCCATGCGCCGGAGCATTGCGTTGGCATAGCCGGCACCGCCTTTGCCGACGATGCGCCGGGCCAAGGACACGGCGTGATCCACGGCCAGGGCCCGGTTGGCGTTGTCCATGAGCAGAATCTGGTATGCTGCCAGCCTCAAAGCCCTGTGGAGGCCTGGATGGAGGGCCTTGAGTGAACGTCGGGACCGCTCGCTGAGGGCCCGGTCCAGGAGTCTGCGGTGTCTCGTGGTGCCATAGGCCAGTTCGCTGACCATGGCGCGTTGGCTGGGCGACAGACCACGCATCGACGAGAAGATGTCATCGAGTGCCGAGGAAAGATTTTTCTCGGCGCGTTCGGTCCTGGTCAAGGCATCGAAGGCCAGGTCGCGGATTTGGGTCGGAAGCGACGGCACCTTGTTGGAGTGGTATCGACTCACGACCTCGGACCTCCGGTTTCATCTCGTGGTGTCGTGCCCAGGATCGTTCCTGGAGGGATGGGACGTCCCTGGAGCAATGCCGCAGCGCTCATTTGTTTTTTGCCCGGCAGTTGGAGACGGCCCAAGGCCACCGCCTCATCTCGGCAGGCCACCACCAGGGCCTCGTCTTCGAGCCCGAGCACTTCTCCCGGTTCGCCGCGGCCCTTGGTCAGTCTGGGCGCAAAGAGTTTGAGCCGTTGGTCGTCGAGGAAGGTGAAGGCTCCGGGCCAGGGATCGGTTCCGCGGATGTGATCGAAGACCCTGCGGGCCGGTCGACCGAAGTCGATGAGTCCATGGGCCTTGGTCAACATGGGAGCGTAGCTTGCGCCTTGTTCGGGTTGAGGCACAGGCTCGACCAGTCCACGTGCCATGTCATCGAGCGTTTCCACCAGGAGGCCGGCGCCCATTCCCGCGAGCTTGTCGGAGAGACTTTGGGCCGTGTCATCTTCCATGATGGGCAGGCTTTTTTGTCGTAGGATGGGGCCAGTGTCGAGGCCCTCATCCATGAGCATGATGGTGATGCCTGTTTCCTTTTCGCCGTTCATGATGGCCCAGTTGATGGGTGCGGCGCCCCGGTAGGCGGGCAAGAGGGAGGCATGGACATTGACGCATCCCAGCTTGGCGATTGCGAGAATCTCCGGAGGCAGGATTTTTCCGTAGGCAGTCACCACGATGGCATCGACCTCCAGGTCTGCCAGCCGGTCGCGCACCGCGGCAGGTCGCAGACTCTTGGGCTGGAACACCGGCAGGTCGAGCCGTTCGGCGGCTTGCTTGACGGGAGTGGGGCGAAGTTTTCGTCCGCGCCCCGAAGGCCTGTCGGGATTGCTCACCACGAGCAGCAAATCCGTGGCACGGTGCAAGGCCTCCAGGGTGGGGACGGCGAATTCGGGAGTTCCCATGAAGATGGTTCGCATGGTCGTTTTCTCGGTCACTTGCGGTCCTTCAAGAAGGCTTCGGCATAGAGTGTGGCGTAGCGTGGGTGGGTGAGGACGGCCAGGGCCTCGTCGAGGGCCTCACGAATCAAGGTGAGTTCCTCGGCGAACTGTGTTCTGACCTCTTCGGCCAGGGTCGCGTCTTCAAAGGATTGGCGCATTTGCTCGTGGGCTGCCCGGATTTCACGCAGGCTGGCCGTTGGCAGGACTCCAAGAAGCGAGTAGTAGTCGCCTTCACGCACCTGGTCGAGTTTTGCCTCGATCCGGACCGCCTGCGCCCTGGGCGAGCCCAGGGACGGGGCTCTCTCGACCCGTCGGTCCGGTGCCATGAGAATGCCCAGGATGTCGAGGCCGTGAATCAAGGCCGCCAGTTCGGTTTCCCCAATCCCCGTGCGTCTGGCACATTCACCCAGGGACAGGCCTTCACCGAGCATGGTCAGTGCCCTGGATTCTGCGACGGACAGATCCGGCAAGGCCAGGGCCCGTTGCATGGCCTCTTCGGAACGCCAGGCGCGATGAACCTCTGGGCCGCCTACCAGGGACAGGGCCAAGGTGGCAGGATACTTGCGCCGGACCGCCTCGCAAACCAGGCTCGCCCAATCCAGATGGACCGGGACCGGAACGGTCACTCGGTCTTCTGCCGTCTGGTCCATGGATCCTTTGCGCCAGGAGACCGCCTCATAGAACAGCCAGGCCACCCAGGCCTGGTAGATTCCTGCGAGTTGAGACGGCACGAGGAATCTCTGATTCACCAGGAGGGACCAGACCCGGTCTCCGGCGCCGGCCCCGCCATCCGTTGGAGACACGAGGACTGCATTGACTTGATCCCGCGTCAGGAAGGATCGTCGCACTGCCCAGTGAAGGAATGACAGATCTTGGGCTTCGCAGGAAGCTCCGGAGAGAAACCCATCGTCCAGGCGAAAGATGATCTCCAAATCATCGACGTCGCAGTGGATGCGCAGACCGGTGGTCACCTGGTGGGAGGCCAGGGCCATGAAGGCATCCATGGGACGAACCGCATCGAGGGAGAGTGGAAAATCCGGGATGGGCCGGATGGGCTTGGGGATCCATTGTGCCGAGTTGCCAGGCCTTGGGGTAACCCGTTGTCTGGAAGTTTCTGGTTGATGGACTGTCCCGGTCGTCTCGTCGGTCTTTGGCTGCCTTGCGCTTTTCTCGATTGCCTGCGCTCCGGTTTCTTCGTCTCTTGAGACGTGGTCGTGCTCGATGGGTTGATTGGGCCCAGTGCCTTCAGCGTCTCGCTCCTTGGGATGCGAGTCCGCATGGCCGGTCCTGGTGTGTCTGCGTTCCTGGAGTTTCCATTTGAGCCCGACCACCGTGTCCTGCTCAGGGCTGGCCGGATTCCCGTCGGTGATGACTTCTGTCGATGAAGGTATCTCTGCCAGGTGCGTGGGGTCGAACGGCGAGGGCGGATTGGCGCCAGAAGGGCGCTGCGGGGCCGCGGGGCGACCTGACCCGCCAGGCATCGAGCCGCTGGTAGACACCTGCCAGGGAGGGAGGGAAACCGCGCCGAGGGATCCTGGTTTGGCCTTGGCGGGCAGGGGAGGGGACCTGGAGTCGTCGTCTTCTTCTCGTTCTTCTGCTTCGATGCGGCTCGTGCGTGAATCCTTCCAAGCCAGGTCCTGGTCCGTGTCGTCGGAAACGTCGAGATCGGATTCACCGGTGTCCCCCTCCAAGATACCGCTGCCCTGGTCCACGATGCCGGGAATCGTGGTTTCCACGTCCAGGTCGTCGATGTCGATGTCCTGGTCCATGGGGAGGTCGGCTGGAGAGAGCACGTCCGAGATGGCGCCCAGGACACTGCTGGCGTCTTCGTTCAAGGGTGCCCCGAAGATGTCCATGTTTGTCTCCAGGCCCCCGGTCGCCGACGGAATCTTGGTCTGGGTGGGCAGACCAGGCGCGGTGGAGTCCGGCAGGGCACCGCCGACCTGCACCGGTTGATTTTCCTTACCTTGGTGGGCTCCATCACCACTGGACATTCCAGCGTCAGACTGTTCTTCGCTGCGCTCTTTGCCTCCGAGACGTGCCAGTTTTTCTTTGAGCCAGGTTTCGTCCAAGGGAAGGGAAGCGAACTGGTCTGCACCCATGGAGACGATGTCCACCGGGGCGGGACCGGGAGGGTCTCCAAATAGTATGATGGGAACGACCTGCCCCAGGTCCGTGTCCCGCAGTCCACGGGCCAGGTCTTTTGTGGTCTGGTTGCCTGCCTGGTGTTCCAGCAGCACCATGTCCGGTCGAAACTCCAGGAAGAGTTCCAGGAGGTCGGCTGCCTGGGCTTCCAGCACAGAAAAGCCCTTGGCCACGAGCAGTTCATGGACCGAGGAGGCCCGCTGCGACGAGGCATGAATCAGAACCAATGGACCTGTGCGTCTCGGCATTCGCTCCGTTCCCGGGTGTATGGGGCAGTTTATGCCGAATGGGCGGTGGTTCGCAAGCCTGCTCACACCTTCAGGGAAGAAGTTTTTCGAGAAAATCTCGTGACAGGGAGACTGGGCTTGGTTCCAATGGACGGTTCTTAGTGTTTGGCGACCTTCTTGCTGCTCTTTGTGACGGAGGACTTGTTGGATGCGGTGGCAGACTTCCGCTGGGGCGCCTGCTCGGTGAGCAGGCCGCCCTTGCCCGTCTTGTAGTTGTAGGGAGGAAAGGTTTCGTCCGGGGCCCGTCGGCGGTACCACAAAATCCACAGGCCCAGGGCCAGGACCACGAAAGCGAAATACTGGCCGGGAGTCAGGCCCAGGTAATGTTTGTCTGCAATGCGCAGGAAATCCAGGCCGAAACGCACCGGCGCATAGAGCGTGGCCAGCAGCCCCAGTGTCAGGCCGGCGAATCCCTTGCCCCGGTCCACCACCCATTTGTTGACGGCATAGAGGGTGCCGGCCAAAAAGACCGTGTAGAGCATTTCATAGAAACCGAGATTGTGGATGGCGTCGTAGCCTTCCGGCACTGGATAGGGAGGGTTTTTGAAAGCCAGGAAAAAATGGGTCGGCTTTCCCGGGTGGTCGAAGGCCACGGTGCAGCCCATGCGCCCGAAGATCCATGCCACGGACAGCCCCCAGGCCAGGGCGTCCATGGTGGTCCAAATGGGCATTTTGTATTTCTTTGTGTAGATCCAGATGGCGAGCACCCCTCCGAAGAATCCACCGAAGGAGGAGATGCCTCTCCAGAACATGAGGAGTTCGAGTGGGTTTTCCTTGATACGGTCGGGGAAGTAGAAAACCACGGACACGACGTGGGCCATGGTGAAGCCGCCGATGAAGAGCCAGATGATCAGTTCTGAGAAAGCTTTTGGGTTGAGTCCCAACTGTTCTGCGCGGTTCTGTGCGATCCAGGTTCCTACCAGGATGGCCATTCCCACCAGGATGCCGAAGGGGTAGACGGTGAAGGGTCCGAGATGCCAGGGGCCGAACTGATGATAGGGGATCATGCCATTGCCTCGTTTCCTGGTGCAGCGGGCCGTGCTGGAGGGTGCCACAGGACCGACCCAGACGGTCGCGAAGATATCGTGTGAATACCCGGATCTTTCATTGAAGTGACTCGTCGTCCGGGTGCGTCAAACAGGTAAGTCTTAAAGCGCAGTTTTTCTTTCGCAAGGAAAAACTCAGTCGGCTGCCTTTGGCCCCATTAGCCTTGGTTTGGCGCTGCATTCGAAGCGAGGTTTCGTCTCTGTCTCCCGATTTTGGACCCGAAGACAGGGTTGTTGGAAAAGCGATTCAGGGCTATCCATCGTCCATTGGTGCGTGGCTGTGACCGTCCTGGAGACGTTTTTCGATGGCTGCATAGAGGCTGCTATAGAGAGGAGGGCTCGTCAGGAATCGCGATTGGGCCTGGTGCCGCCGGACCACGTCGACAATTCGACGAACCGTGGGCCGGTGTCGGATCCAGACGTCTGTCTCTTCGAAGCCGTCGTGGGACACGGTGGTGCAGTTCGTCGACCCTATCTGGGCTTGGGCCTCGTCGAAAATCATGAGTTTGCTGTGCAGCATCCTGGGATGCAGGTAGGGATGGAAGAGTTCAGGATACCTGGTCCTGCGGAACAGTTCGGCAATGGTGCGCAGGTTGAGGTCATGCTGGATGTTGGCCCTGCCTGAGACCAGGAGTTCGACGCGCAGGCCTCGGTCCAGGGCGGAAACCAGGGCATCGGTGATGCGACTGTCTCCCAGGTAGGCCATCTCCATGATGATGGATCGTCTTGCCGCGGATATCGCCGCCAGCCTCGTTGGCAAGACGTCGAATCGTTTGCCGCCACCGGGAAGAAAGACGTTGACGACGAAATCGATGGCGTCGTCCCAATCCACCGGCCGCGGGCCGAGTCGGTGGGCTCGGAACCGTTCGACGTACCTGGGATGATCCAGTTCCACCATGAAATCCACCCATCGGCTCCGGAAATCGTCACCCATTCCCATGCCTCCGACGATGATGGTTTCTTCGTCGAAGACGAATACTTTGGAATGATCGTAGATTTTTTCATTCGTGTGGAGCTCGATGTTGGGATGGGCTGCAAGAGCCTGGGCCAGGGGACTGGGCCGTTGCTTTCTCGGACTCCCATGGCCGTAGACCGCACAGAGTCCCTCGACCCTCGCCCTGTCGGACAGCGAGAGCTTTTTGTGGAAAAAGCTGAGCATGTTGGGATCGAAATATTCGTAGATGGCGCCCATGGCATCCTTGCGGATTTGTACCGAAACGCCCCTGTCGGCGGCTGAGAGCAGATGCCTGGCGGTCAGACGGCCCGTTTCGTCGTCGCGCCATACGAAGCAGCCCACCTGGATGCTCTTTCGTGCGCAGTCGATTCTGTGGAAGATGTGGTCGAAGGCCTCCTGGCCATGGTCGAGGATTTTGATTGTGCTGTCCATGAATCGATGTCTTCCACGATGACAGAGAGCCGTCGTTTTTGTTGGTTCGTTTTTCGTGGTGGCAAGGTGTTTCGGAAAAGGATTGCTGTCAAGTTCAACGCAGCATTCGCGCTTCCTTCCTTGCAGCATTGCGGAATCTCTCTGTGTCGACACGGTTGTTGGAAGGTCTCGATGCGGTGGGGTGAGGGTTTGTGCCTGGAGTCCGGTGAGCCCCATCCAGGGACGCGGGGGTCGTTGACTCCCAGAGATCCGTGCTTAGCTTAAATGACAGCAAACGCGCCCGTGCCGCAGACGAACGAAGGTGCGGCAGGGAACCGATGGAAGGTGGAACGATGTTCGGCAGCGTGGCAAAGCTCATCGTAAATTATCTCAAGACCGGAGTGCTCGTGGCTGCTTTGACGGCCCTCTTCGGTCTGGTGGGTTATGCCATCGGCGGTATGACCTGGGCGGTGGGCGCATTGGTGCTTGCTGGGGTCTTGAATCTCTTGGCGCTCTGGCAGTCCGACAAGATGGTGCTGGCAGCACACCATGCCATGCCGGTGACCAGGGCGGACAACCCGCCGCTCTATGACATGGTAGAACGGCTGGCTCGCAGGGCACAGTTGCCCATGCCGGCGCTCTACGTGATTCCCGATGACGCGCCCAATGCATTTGCCACGGGCCGCAGCCCCAGGCATGCAGCCGTTGCCGTGACGGCCGGTATCCTGCGCATGATGACGGACAGGGAACTCGAAGGTGTCCTCGCGCACGAGCTGGCCCACGTCAGAAATCGCGACATGCTCATCCAGACGGTGACCGCCACCATTGCCGGCGCCATCTCCATGCTCGCGAATGTCTTGAGCTTTGCCTTCATGTTCGGCGGTGCCGAGGATGACGAGGGTGGCGGATTGGGCGTATTGCTGATGCTGATCCTCGCGCCCTTGCTGGCCATGATTGTGCAAATGGCCATCAGCCGCGGACGCGAGTACGAGGCGGATAGAGTGGGAGCAGAGATTGCAGGCAGTCCCATGGGATTGGCAAGGGCACTGGAGCGTCTGGAGGCCTATCACGAGCAGGCCCCTTCGAGGCTTGCGATGCCGGCGATGCAGCATCTCTACATTGCCCAGCCGTTGACCGGCGGGACTTTGGCGAGCCTGTTTTCCACGCATCCGCCCATCGAGGATCGGGTGCGCAGGCTCAGGGGTATGGCGATGTCTTGATGTGGCTGTCGGCGGGCGGCTCCGTCAAGGAACGCTGCGTCGAAGTCAGGCTGAGTCGGCTTCGACAAGGTGCCGACTCTTGGAACGAACGGCACAATCCGACCCGTCAGGAAGCGACGGGGGCGGTGGGCGGATACGAGATACGAGGCGTGATGCAACGTCTGGCGGCTTCGCCCTGGGACCGCTGTGTCTGCACGACAGGGCTCGGATCACCTGGCCACAGACCTCGGCGGCGGCGAGAAATTGAACGGCGAGAAAATGAACGGCGAGAACGGAACGGACGAAAAAACGGAAACAAAGAGTCAGGCCCGCGGCCCACGGGTCGTCGCCTGAATCGAGGAGGACGAGACATGAGAATGGACAAATTGACCATCAAGGCGAGAGAAGCCCTGGCCGAGGCACAGGAAATCGCCACGCGATATCAGCACCAGGAGCTGTCTGCCGAGCACATGCTGTTGGCACTGCTCCAACAGGACGATGGTGTCGTGGTGCCCATTTGCCGGAAGGTGGGCGTGGACCCGAGGACCCTGGCTGGGGATCTGAAGGCCTACCTGGAGCGCCAGCCGAAGGTTTCAGGAGGTGCTTTCGACCAGTACCTCGGCAACCGGCTCAAGGACCTGCTCAATGAGTCTTTCAAGCAGGCCGATCAGTTCAAGGACGAGTACGTGTCCACCGAGCATATTTTGTTGGCTCTGGTCTCAAAGGATTTCGGTGAAGCCAGCAGGATTCTGGCGCACAACGGCATGACTCAGGATCTGGTGATGAGGGCCCTGGGGGACGTGCGCGGATCGGTGCGGGTCACCGATCCGGACCCCGAGGGCAAGTACAACGTGCTCAAGCGATACTGCCGGGACCTGACCGACCTGGCACGCAAGGGCAAGCTGGATCCGGTGATCGGACGCCAGGAAGAAGTGCGGCGTTCCATGCAGGTCCTGTCGCGGCGCACCAAGAATAATCCTG
>CAZIJS010000005.1:10318-64921 GCA_964539505.1 uncultured Myxococcales bacterium | reverse complement strand
GGTCTCCTCATCAATCCCCTCCTTCCCTCGGCAGCCTTGGAGGTAGACTTCCTGGCCCAGTTCCCCGACCGTTCCCCGATTCTGGTCCATGTCTGCGAACCCATGGCCGATCCACAAACCAGAAAGCGGGAAGTCACCGTCCTGACGGCAGCGATGGCAGAGTATGGCCTGAAGTCGGGCACAATCGTCACCAGCCATGAAGAGGGTCACATAGACAGTGCAGCCGGAAGAATAGACCTTCTGCTGGCATGGCGTTTTCTCCTCACCTTGGAAGACTCATGAACCAATCAGCCCCAGCGGGTCTCGCAATTCCATCGAGGGAAGTTTTGCCAGGCCAAGGCCCTGGTGCTATCATGGGCGTTCATAGAGGTGAGGCTGCGCGCGTCGAGACAACACTGCGCGCGTCGAGACAACACTGCGCGCATCGAGACGAGGCCGCACTCGTCGAGACAAAACTGTGTCCGTCATGACGAGGCTGCGCGAAAACCGTCGAAATCTTCGAGGAAGATTCCATGCCCACGTTCGCCTGGGAAGCAAAGACGAGAGCCGGTGAAGTCCGCAAGGGAGAAATGACCGCCGACAACGAACAGGCGGTCACAGGTAAGCTGCGCCAGCAGGGCCTGTCGGTCACCAAGGTCAAAAAGAAGTCCTCGGGGCTTTCTTTCACCATCGGCTCGCCGGTAAAAACCAAGGAACTGGTGGTCTTCACCAGGCAGTTTGCCACGATGATCGACGCGGGACTGCCTCTGGTGCAATGTCTCGAACTGCTGGCCAACACCACGGAAAACCCGCGGTTTTCAGAAATCCTCAAAGAGATCAAGAGCCGGGTGGAGTCGGGGAGCACGTTTTCCGACGCATTGGCCAGGCATCCAAAGGTGTTCGACAACCTGTTCGTCAACCTGGTGGCCGCCGGTGAGGCCGGCGGCATCCTGGATACCATCCTCAACAGGCTCGCAGTCCACTTGGAAAAAATGGTCAAACTCAGGCGCCGCGTCAAGGGCGCCATGTACTACCCCGTGGGCGTGCTCTTCGTGGCAATCGGAGTGTTGACCCTCATGCTCTACAAGGTCATCCCCACGTTCGAAAAGATGTTTTCGGACTTTGGAGGAGGATCGCTTCCCGGCCCGACGGCCTTTCTCATCAAGCTCTCCCACGGGTTCATCAACAACGTGCATTGGGTCTTGCTGGGCACCATCGCCCTGGTCTCCGGCATCATCGCCCTTCTGCGATGGGACAAGAGCAGATACTACATCGACAAGGGCCTTCTCCATACTCCCATCATCGGGCCCATCATCACCAAGGTTGTGGTGGCCCGTTTCACCAGGACCATGGGCACGCTGCTGGCTTCGGGCGTGGCCATTCTCGACGCCCTGGAGATCGTGGCCAAGACCGCCGGCAACAAGGTGGTGGAAGAAGGGGTGATCTTCGTCAAGGACCGGCTCTCGGAAGGAAACAACCTGGCAGGTCCACTCATCGAGACGGGAATCTTTCCCCCGATGGTGTCCCAGATGATCGGCGTGGGAGAACAGACCGGAGCCCTGGACGCCATGCTCCAAAAGATCGCAGATTTCTACGACGACGAAGTGGACGTGGCGGTGGAAGCCGTCACCAGCCTCATCGAACCAGCCATGATGGTGGTGCTCGGCGGCCTGGTGGGTGGCGTCATCATCGCCATGTACTTGCCCATCTTCGGTATGGCGGGCAACATCAAGACCCAATGACGGCAAGGCCGTGACCAGGGAACCTTTTGCATCATCCAACGGGGCCGGCCATGGAAGGGAGGCCTCCGATCCGTCCGATCCCCTGGACATGGATCCGGCCGGCCCGGTATCCGGCAGCTTTGCGAGGGTCCTTCCCGAGTCTTCCGAAACCGACAAGGTCCTGTCCCTGCGACCTCTGAGCTGGCTCCTCTTCCTCAGGGTCCTGGTCCTGTCGGTGATCCTGGCCGGAATCCTGGCGGCCAATGTTTTTGGAGCGCACCAATACAACCTGGAGGGGCCCTTTGCCAAGACCGTCTTCGCCCTGATAGCCGTTCTCTACGCCCTCTCCATCCTGGCAGGGTTGCTTGCCAAATGGACGGGGCGTTTCAGAGCTATCCTCTACGGGATCGTGGGCATCGACCTACTGGCCACCACATTCGGCGTTCACCTGGCCGGTGGCATCCAGTCGGGCTTCACCGTGCTCTACATGACCCTGGTAGTGGCTGCAGGGCTCACCGATGGCCGCAGGGGCGCCGCGTTCGCCATGGCATCGGCCTCGCTCCTCGTGGTGGCGGTGAGTCTCCTCGACAGGGCCGGCATGCTCCCTCTGATTGCAGGCCAATCTTCGGCAGGATTGCACATTGGGGCCGCCGAGCTGGCCCGTCACCTGAGTGTCACCCTGGCGGCCCTGGCCGCTGTCACCATCCTGACCATCCACATGGTGGACCAACTCCAGGCCGCAGGGCGCGAGGTCCAGTTGCAACGCCGCGCCTTCTCCGACCTGGCGGCACACCACGAACAGGTCATCACGTCCTTGGCCACGGGGCTGGTGAGCACCGACCGGCAAGGAGTCATCCTCACATTCAATCCAAAAGCCGAAGAGCTTCTGGGGACACCGGTGGGCAAGGCGCTGGGCCGCCGACTCGAAGAAGTCTGTCCCTCTCTCTCGAGACCGATTGGCATCCATCGTTTCGAGTTGGATCGTGGCGATGCCGATCTCCTCTCGGTGGAACTCCTGGTCTCGCGACTCACCGACTCTGAAAACACGGAATCGGGACGAATCTATCTGATCCGGGACCGAACCGAAATCGAACGCATGGAACGAGAAGTGGCCGAAGCGGAACGACTGGCAGCACTTGGCCGATTCGCTTCGGGAGTCGCCCACGAAATCCGAAACCCCCTGGCATCCATCTCCGGCGCCTTGGAATTGCTCAGACAGACCAGGCCGGGAAACGAAGACGAGGCCAGGCTCACCGAGATCGTCCTGCGAGAAGTGGATCGGCTCGATCGGCTCATCAGCGAGATGCTCGACCTGGTGCGGCCGAACACGAACACGAAGCTGGAGTTGGACTGGGGCGAAGAAATCCAGGAAACCACGAGTCTGGCACGCACAGACCCCCGGTTCACCCATGTCACCATCTCGATCGAGGCCCCAGAGCCAGTGATGGTCTTTGCAGACCAGCCAAGGCTCCGGCAGGTCTACTGGAATCTCCTCACGAATGCCCTGGCTGTGTCGCCCCCGAACGGCATCATCCATGTGACCGTCTCACGGGACGACGCCTGGGCCGTTTTGAGCGTAACAGACCAGGGCCCGGGAATCGATACGGAGCACATCGACAGGATCTTCGAGCCCTTCTTTTCCACCAAGTCGGAAGGGACGGGCCTGGGCCTCGCCATCGTCCGTCAAATCATCCAGGACCACGGCGGCAAGATCCAGGTGGAGTCACGACCGGGATGGACCCGGTTCACCGTACGCATCCCGGCGCAGGATCCTCAGGACTCCGAGACGCCACAGATGCGCCGAGCCGCAACGATCCGCGAGCCCACGTTGTAAACCATCAGGCCGGTCTGCTCCTCCTCGGAGACAGACTCCAAGGTGAGTGCTTCCAGGGCGGCCCTCAGGTCGCCGCAGCAACAAAGCCCCACGCGACTTGCACCCGTGAAGGCGGCATCACGCCAGCCGGTCATACCCACGGCCCCTGCCTGGGCGTATCGAACTGCCGGTTCCTCCAGGCCTTTTCGAGCCTTCCTGGGCACGGCCTTCAAAACCGACTTGCCCCGGTCTACGAGTTCGTCTTTGCCGGCGACGTCCAGTCCGAACTCCCGGTCGAACTGGTTGACAAGACCAGTCAAGGTGAGTTCGAGTTCATGGAGTTCCACCCAGTCCAGAAACGCCGACCCCGTGACGAACTGCGCCCAAGCCCGACTGGAGAAAAATGCCGCCATGCGTTCGTTGCTCTGCGTCAAAAGACCGCGCCCCACGACCAGCACGGGATATCGGTAGGGAATCACCACCGAACGCTGCCCCAAGGATGCATCCGAGAAGATGTCGAACCGGGACAAGCCGAAAAGTCGTGCCATCCTGGCGGCGGCCCGGTGAAAGGGATGGTCTGGACCCACGGGCACGGCACCGCCCAGGCCAGCGCCATCCAGAGTGACATCGAACACCGACGACAGGTACGGTGCGGCTGCGAGCAGCAAAGCCCTGGCAGCCTCCGGCTCGGCAGCCGGCGACATGTTTTCCGCGATGACATCCGGCGTCAGGACACCCTCTGCCACTGTTTCTTCCATGGCCTTTGCCGCGGCCTCGGCCCGCTCCTCCTCCTCCTCGGTGGCCCGTCCCAGGGCCGAGAGCACCTGGCAGGCCAGCGCCGCCCTGTCTTTCTCTCCCCTTCGGTCGAAAACCTGAGACAGACCTCGATAGGCCTCATGGCTCCTGGGCTCGCGTCGCAAAACTCCCTTGTACTCCACCAGCGCCAGGCCCTCCCGACCGGCCCACAAATGAAGAGCCGCCATGAGCAGCCTGGCCTCCACCGACTCGGGATCCTCCTCGATGGCCCGCTGCACCTCCCGCTCGGCCTCGTCTCCCCGCAGGAGACGATTGGCGAGATTTCGTGCCCTCGAGATGCGCAGAGCCGTGGTGCCAGGCATGTCCGGCCCGGCCTCCTGCAGTACCCGGACAATGAGTCGGTCATAGCCTTCCGGATCGTTGTGCTCCTCGAAGAGTCGCTCCAAATCCACGATGGCTTCGGGCGCCAGGAGACAGAGTGCCGCCGCCCGGACGAGATATTCCGCAGCCTGCTTGGCCTGCCCCATGCCCCGGTCCATGATCTCGGCCAGCTTCATGAGCCAGCGAGCCCGCTCCAGGGGGCCGGATTTCTCGGCCAGACGCCCCACGAATCCCACGGCCTCCTCCCATCGGCCCAGACGAACAGCCACGTCGGCGGCCAGTTCCAGGGCATCGATGCGTCCGGGATCGTCTTGAAGGGCTCGCTTCGCCTCCAACAGCGCCTTTTCTTCTTCACCCAAGGAATTCTGATACACCCGGGCCAGACGCATGGCAAACTGTGCGCGCTGAGGTCCGGGAGAAGTCATCTCCACGAGCAGAGAAAGAACATGGGCAGTGTCCCGCCACCGGTGCACCACACCATAGAGCTTTGCAGCCCGTTCCAAGGCCGCTCGATCCTTGGCGTCCATGGCCAAGACTTCTTCCACTGCTGTCACGGCCCCCACCGCATCATCCAGATTTTGTTCGTAGATGTCGGCCAACTCCATGAGCAGTCTGTGTCGCTCTTTCCCCTGGGCCCGTTCGAGACGAGTCTTGTACAACGCCGCGAGTTCTTCGAAGGCCTCCCGCGACGACATGAGAGACACCAACCGATCAAAGGCCAAAGCATTGTCCTGGTCGAGATCGAAGACCTGCCGGTAGGCCCTTTCGGCTTTTTCGGGATCCAGGAACTCGATGAGCCATATGTCGCCGGCCTTCATCAATGCAGAGGTTGCGGCTTGTCGATCCCGGCAGAGGACTGCCTCCTCCAGAAGCAAGTCCGCCACCTCAGCATTGCGTCCCTGGAGCTGCCGAACGATCCTGAGCCCCCTGACAGCAGGGAGATCCTTGTCGTGAAGCTCCCTGGCCCTCTCGTATGCCCGCGCTGCATCGTCCAGCATTCCCTGACGCCAGAGGAGATCCCCCAGCCGGACGTATCCCGCCGCGGCCGCAACGTCGGACCTGGCCACGTGGGCCAGGTCCCGGTGACAGATATCGGCCAGGAGGGCATCGTCGCCGGCCTCCACTGCGGCCCTGTCCAGGATTTCCAGAGATTCCCTGTCTGCGGGATCGAACTCCAGGATTCGATTGCAGACCGCTGTCTGGCCGTCGGCCCGCCCTTCTTCGCCCATGCCCAGCCAGGCGATTTTCTGCTTGAGCAAGGCCACCGATGTCTTCGGGTCGGTCACCGCTGACGCCAGACTGTCCACTGCAGCGGACAAGGCCGCCACTGCCGTCCCCTTCCGGCTCAACTCGACCAGGGACCAAAGAGCCTCCCGGTTGCCTGCCTCTTCCTCGAGGACTCGGAGACAATTCCTGCGTGCAGCGTTCCTGTCCTCTGCAAAGAAGCGCTGGACCACCAACGTGCGCAGGCCTGTCCTGACCACATCCCAAAGCTGAAGCTCTCCAGCCCGATCATAGAGAGCCAGGAGTCTTTTCCAGTCCCCGGATTCCGCCGCCACCTGCTCTTGTGCCGCCAGGGCGACATCCACGAGATGGGGCACAGAGGCCGCCCGTTCGAATCGTTCCATGGCCTTGGTCGTCTTGCCCAGCTTATCGCGCAAAATGAACCCGGCTCGGATGTTCGCCATGGCCGTCTTGACGGGATCGGCGTCCTTGGCCATGTGATCGAGCAGGCTCAGGTAATCGTCCCACCGGTTGCTGCGCACCAGCAGGTCCCTGAGGGCGTCGAGTGCCGGAACGTGACCGGGATCTCGTGCCAGGGCCTCCTGGTATGACTGGACAGCAGCCGAAACGTCCGCCAGCTTGGTCTCCTGGAGCATGCCCATTCGATACAAAATGTCGGCGGCATCGGCCTGGGTGCGCTGGGTCTTTTCCTGCAGCCGGTACACGTCCACCAGATCCTTCCATCGTCCCTGTCGATGGAGGATGCGGCCCAGACCCGCCAACGCCGCCAGATACCCGCTGTCCAGAGCAAGGGCCGCCCGGTAGTGTCTCTCGGCCCTGCGCTCGTCGGAGAGATGATCTTCGGAAATGCCCGCCGCGCGGCAGAGCAACCAGCAACGCTCCTCGCTGTCGCGACTCAGCTCCGCCTGGGACACGAGATCTTGTTCCAGTGCATTCCAGTCACCGAGTTGCTCGTGGAGCCTGGCCAGGTCCATGAGCCGCTCTCTGGCCAAGGATGCATCCGGTGGCAGCCCTGCCATGAGAGCCGTTGCCTGCTCCCGATCCCCGATCCGCTCTTCCAAGATGCGAGCCCGTCTCCGAATCAAGGCGGTCCGTCTGCCCTCGTCCCCGCACTGCTCGATCTCCTTGGCCAGCAGCTCGGACAGTCGATCCCAGGCCTGCTGCCCACTGTAGATGCGATCCAACGCGGAAAACGCAGCTCCCTTGCCCTGTTCCTGCTCCCAGGCCGCCTCGTAGAGCCTGGTCGCTCCTTCCAGATCGCCCAACCGATGTTCCATGAGGTCGGCCAACCTGAGTGCAGCGGCGGCCCTGAGTCTCGGATCCTCCTGGGTTTCCATCTCCACCAGGAGCAGTTCCGCCAGGCCCTGCCAATCCTCGGCGCTCTGACACATCCCCGCCAGGGCCCTACGGGCCGGAAACTCTGCAGGCCAAGCCTGAATGGCTCGGCGATAGTGATCCCTGGCCCCCACCGGGTCTCCGAGCCGATTCTCCTTGAGGAGGCCGAGCCGGTACTGGATCGCAGCGACTTCCCTGGCCGGTCCGATGGACTTGGCCTGCTCGGCGAGCCGTTCGAGCACCAAAACCAACTCCGGCCACCTGCCGGCCTGATGATAGATCCGCGTCAGTTCCCACAACGGCAGGATGTTGTCGGGCCTGAGCGCACTGGCCTGCTCGAACAAGAGTGCGGCGCGTTCCAGGTCCCCCAGGCGACTCATGCAATACCACCCGGCCAGGATGCGATTGGAGAAATTGATTTCCTCATGGGATGTCAGGTCCGCCTCTTGAAGAAGGAGATCGACCAAATCCGCCCAGCGCTGCTCGAGGTGGAGCAACCGCTCCAGAACCAGCCTCGCAGACTCGTGCATGGGATTGGCGGTCACCGCCCGCTGGAACAATTCGGTGGCCTGCTTCTGATTCCGGAGCTCCAGCAACGTCACAAAGCCGGCCTCGGCCAGGGTCGTCGCCTTGTAGTCGGGGTCTGCAGTCACCTCGGAAATCCCCACCAAGGCCTCGACCCGGACCCTGGCGTCCATGGAAGACAACCCGAGTTCCCCCAGTGACATCCAGGCGGTCTGCTGGCCGGGATCGAGTTCGATCGCCTTTCGAAGGGCCGCGGCGGCCCCCTTGGTATCGGTGCGGCGATCCATGCCGATCCGGCCGATCCACTCCCATATCGATGCCCGGGAGGGTTCGTCGCCCACCCATTCCAGTTCTTTCTCGAGAGTCGCCTGGACCTGTTTCCAGGACCCCGAACTCATGTAACGACGCCGAAGAGCACGCAGCGACCATCCCAACTCGGGATACAGTTCCGCCGCCTGCCGGTACTGTTTCGTGGCGGCGGACATGTCCCGGGAGACTTCCTCCTCGATACGCCCCAGTTCGTAGATGAGCCGTCCCCGTCCCTTGGTGTCGGTTTCTTCCAGGGCATCGAGTTCCTGGCGATAGCTGTCGCGAAGAGCGCCCCAGGCACTGATGTCCGTTCGGATACGTTGGGTGCCCGAGTCGTCTACTTCCACGATCTGCGAATCGCTCAGTTCGAAGACATCGGATTGTTCCCCGAAGTCATCCATTGTGCTACGCTTGGGACGATCTTCCACGGTCTTCATCAATTCACCGGCTCTCGGCTTTCGCCGCTGCGTCTGGCTGCGGCTCCTGGAACGAGTCGACCCGCCCGCACCCTTCTTCCCTGCCGGATTTCCTCTGTCGGATTTGGAACTCATATCGCCTAGACTCCCTGAATTTGTGCCCCTTGGCATCGGGTCAATGATCCGTCGCACCCATTGCCCATCGACGACCAGGCCCCCTAGGTTTATCCGGATTCGAGGTTTCGATCCAGCAAATCGCCTATCTACTTGACGCAAAAAGCCAAGCAAAATACTCTAAGGCCCTAAGTAGGTGTCCTCGATCGCCTTCCGGAGGGTCTTCAAAAGAATATGCCCCATCGAATGAGTGCTGACGACGGCGCATCGTGCCACGTCTGCACCCACCGAAGAGGCAAACAGAACAGGGCGTAGGAAACGGGTACGCGGAGGAACAGCGTGAGACTTGCAGACTACATTGAAAGAACTCGTATCGTGAACCTGGACCTGCTGCCGGCCGACAGCCGAACAGCCCTCTTGGAGAGCTTGGAAAAACAACCGTCACTTGCGGCACTGGAACCCAGTTGGGCCGAAACCCTCTCATCCGTGCCCATGGAGCATCTGCGCAGACTCTCGGAGGCCTGCAGAAACTGGCGCGAACGGGAAGACACCCTTCGCCGCGTGCTGTCGGACATCGAGAAACAAGGCCTGTCCATTCCCTCTTCTGAAGCCTTGGACCGGGCACTTGTGCCACACAAGGTGGAAGCGCTGGCCAGAGCAGTGCGTCTCTGCCCCGGAACGGACAACGAATCCGAGGACCATCGCACGAAGATCCTCTTTGCCTGCATCGACGCCTGGAGCGGTGCAGTAAACCTGGCCATCAAACGAGGCGAACTGGCCTGTCACCTCCACCAATCGCATCCGCAGGCCCAGCGATTCGCAGAATATGCCAGGCGTCGCGAAGCACTCTCCGGTCTGGCGGGCCACAGGTGGCTGGCCATGCGACGTGGTGAACGCCTGGGCGCCTTGTCCATCGCTTTCACCTGGCCCTTGAGCAACATCACCGCCCTCATCGAGACCTTCCGCCCCAGGATGGGGGAAAAGATCCGGGAGATGACCACCGATGACCTCGTCGAAAAATTCGTGGTCTCACACCTCGAAAAGGCGATTCGGGGCGTCTTGGACCGCAAGGTCGAAGACGAGGCCATCAGGTCTGCAGTAAGTCTCTATTCCGAGCTGCTGTCGAGCCCCTCCCTGTGCGAACCGCCCGTTGCAGCGGTGAGCGTGGGAAGACCAGGGGCTCCATTGGGCGTGGCCGTCGTGGGAAAAACCAAGGCGGTCTTGGACCATGCGCTGGTAGACCCTACCGCAGACTGGCACCAGGACGTGCTGGCCGCCTTGACGGGCCATGGCATCGAATGCGTGGTGGTACCCCGTTCGGCACCCGACCAGGACCGCCTTGCAGAACTTCGAAAGGTCCTGGCCTCGGAATATGCGGTCCATGCCGTGCGCAACGCAGCCCTCGCAGAGGCGCGCAGCCTCGTACTCCACCAACACCCCGAACTCAAGCCTGCCGTGGCCTCTGCCGTGGTTCTGGCAACCAGGGCACTGGACCCGTCCAGAGAATGGTCCAAGGTCAATCCCGTGGGGCTGGGCCTGGCTGAATACCAAAACGACCTGGACATCGACAGGCTCCAGATCGCACTCAAGGACGCCTTGATTCTGCACCGATGGGAGCACAACCGAAAAACCCCGACGAGCCGACAGACAGCGACCAAGACCCAGCCCAAGGTGCCCAAAACGCCGGCGGGCAGGCCGAAGCGGATCGTGGGGAATCCGTTGGTCAAAAGCCTGACGGATCTCAAACCAGGGATGACGGTCCAAGGCGTGGTTTCGAACATGACCAGGTTCGGGGTCTTCGTGGACCTCGGTCTGGAAGAAGAGGCCATGATCCACATTTCCGAACTTTCGGATTCCTTCGTCTCGTCCCCCACGGAAGTCGTGTCCCTGGGCCAGACCATCCAGGCCCGAGTCTTGGGCCTGGACCTTCCCAGAAAACGGGTGGCCCTCACCATGAAGTCACCGCCTCCCAAGCGGAGGGAGGCTCGCAGAGAACGAAGGGCACCGAAGAACAAGGCGGATGCCCTGGCGCAATTGGAAAATCTCTTCAAAAAATAACACACAGGCCGTCTCCATGAGTGAACCGACTCTGTCCGAAGGAAATGGCACCCCCAGCCGACGGCTCTCCAAACCAGCGATGGGCCTCGTGGCGGGTTTGCTGGCCGGAACGCTGTATGGGGTCTCGACCCAATGGGCGCTGGTGACGATCTCGGCAGCAGCCCTGGGAGGTGCCGCTCTGGGAACCCTGCTGGGTGTACTCACCGAGGCATGGGCCCGCCATGCCGCCGGGGAGGGACGGTTCACGGGCCTGGTGATCTTCCTCGTCGCATTGGCTGGCCTCGGCCTGGTGTCAGGGAGCCGTCTCGAGAAACATTCCGCCGACAACCACTTCGTTTACCTGGCCGACTCTCTGAACCACGGCACTCTCGCCATGCGGAAGAGACCGCCGCACGGAAACGACTGGGCAAAGGTCACCACGCTGACGTTGAAGGACGGCCGCACAGTCCGGGGTCGCTGGTGGCATGCAGCAGGGAAACGGGCGTTTCGAACCACCAGCGGTCGAATCCTCCAAGTCCCTCCTGGGAGCCTCAAGCACCGAAAGGTCACCTGGTACGTCTCCTTTCCTCCCTTGCCGGGGATCTTGATGATGCCGGGCGTGGCCATCTGGGGGTACCATTTCAACGATGTCTGGTTTACAATCCTCTTTGCCGCGCTCAACCCCCTGTTGGCATTCTTCCTGCTGGCCGAACTCAAGCGTCTGGGGCACACCAACCTGAGTCGGACGAACCGGCTCTGGCTCACCTTCTTTCTGACCTTCGGTACAGTTCATTTCTACAGTGCCGTCATGGGAGAGGTCTGGTACACCGCCCACATCGTCGGCATCTCGTTCATGCTCGCCTTCCTCTATGCCGCTCTCAGGGCAGCCTATCCACTGGCGGCAGGCATGTTGCTCGTCTCGGGCTTCATCACGCGGACCCCGATGCTCTTTGCGTTCCCTTTCTTCCTTTTTCAGCTCATCGATCCCTCCGCATCTTCAGAAAACCTGCGAGACTACCTATCTCGCATCGATGTCCGTCGCATATGGAAAAAGGGGATGGCCTTCGCCCTGCCGGTGCTCATCGTAGGACTCTGGATGGCAGCAATCAACCAGGCCCGTTTCGGGTCCTGGAGTGAATTCGGCCACCGATACCTCCAGATTCGATGGGCCGGAAGAATCGAACGGTGGGGGCTTTTTAGCATCTATTACATCCCCAGAAACCTGAGCGTCGCCTTTACGCTGCTGCCCTATGTCCGGCTCAAAGCGCCCTATATCACCATCAGCCGCCATGGCATCAGCCTGCTGGCCACCACTCCACTGCTCTTCTATGTGCTCTGGCCCAAGCAGCGGGGGCCCTTACACCTGCCCAGTTGGCTCTCCATCGCCCCCATGGCGCTTGCGCACTTTATGTATCAAAACTCGGGCTACGTGCAGTTTTCCTATCGATTCAGTCTGGACTACACGCCCCTCCTCCTGGTCCTCTTGACCATGACCGGACGCCCCTTGGGCAAGTGGGCCAAGTTTCTCATTCTCTGGGGCCTGGCTTGGCAAACGTTCGGGGCTCTCAGCTTCGGACGCTGGCCGCAATTCTATGCCCATGGAGACTGGCTCTTCGTGGTCACATGACAGGCCGAGCCCAGTGGTGACATGACAGGCCGAGCCCGATGGGTGGAAAGCGACGCGATCATGCAAGTCCCCCTTGACGCAGGAGGCATGGTCTGAAAATATCCGCACACATTCGAGGAAGACAGCCGTGCACCCTGCACGAAACAGTCCCGAGAGGTGACGAAACGATGCCTCTCGGCCCAACAGGAAGCCGACCATGTATGTATGCCCGCATTGCCACGAAGAAATCCCCGATAGAGTGAGACGCACACAGAGCGAATGTCCCTTCTGCCGCGAGCCATGGCCCCCGGACGAACAGCCTCCCCAAGAGCCCACCGCGGCGCCGGGCCATAACCCCGAGGCGCAGGCCGTTGCCACGACGGCCCAGCCCGCAACCGGAGGACCATCGCCGGCCAGGCAGGACTCGTCGGAACAGGCGCCGGTGACGATGGAGCCCCCCAAGAGCAAAACAGGACTGTGGGTGGCAGTGGTGATGGTGGTGATCGCGGCGGCCGGCGGTTTGTGGTGGTGGCACAAAAGCAAGGCCTCGGACGGCAAAGCCCAGGGCGTGATCACCGTAACGGTGGACGGCGAAAAAGTCGCATTGAAAGAATACTACGAAGACGATTACGCCAAGACTTTGGAATGGTATGACGCCGTCCGCAAGCAGATGCTCTCTTTTCTCACGGAACGCTGCGAAGCCTACCAACGCCATAGGTTCCAAGTCCTGTCGCGCCTCGTGGAACGTGAGCGTCTGATCACGGCAAAGAAAAAGGTGAAAACCATCCAGTTCGACCTGTCCATCGACTCCAAGGCCAAGGCGAAACCCGATGGATTCGACTGGTTTCGATGCCCGTTCATCCTGGCCTATGTCCACAAGGAGCACGCCATGACCATCCGTCTGGCCATGAAGGAAAAGGAGCGAGTGCTCGGCTCCACCCTGCGCCGGGCGGTGATCACCATTGGCGGCGGCCGATTCGTGCTGGGCAAGGGCACCTACAAATCCAACTGGGACGACAACAGGGCCGGCCTCTTCTTCCCGATGCTCAAAAAATTGGATCCCAAGGAGCATCCCGGCGTGGCCGTTCTCAGCGGCAAACGAGACGAGGCCAAACCACCCAAGCATCTCATCGTGGGTGGAATCAAGTTTGTGAAGGTCAAAAAGCTCCCAGGAAAATCCTATCTCGCCGCCCAATGGGAGGCAAAATTAGAATCTGACAAGTTTCTCAAGCTCTTTCGTGAATGGACGGGACGCTGCCGGCAACTGAAACGGTCCATCAAGGAAATCAATGACCAGTACCCAGACAAAGTGATGCGAGTTCCTGCTCTGAAGGCCGAGGCTGCCGAAGCCGCGAGAAAACTGTGTCAGGGACTGACCACCATGGCAACTGGGCTGAAGCCATGGGACGAAGCGAAGGTGAGAAAGGGAGCAGACATCATCACAAAAGCCCATGACATCATGGCACGAGACATTCGAAAGCCACTGATGGACCTGTCTGCAGCAGTGAAATCATCCAGCAAGCCCAAGCCCTTGTGCGGCAGCATCCAGTCGCCCAGCGATTGCCGCAAGTAGCCACTCGCCCCCAGCCGCCCCTGTCATCGCGTCATGACACGTCAATACCCGGCCCGGATCCGATGAGCCTCACCGCCCCCTGAAAATGATGGGATAGCGATGCGTGACCTGGCCCGACTTGAACCTGGGAAAACGCCAGAGCTTGGCTGACCGCCGGATGCAGGACGCCAGTGACGTCCCACGAAATGCCGGGGCATCCACTTTTACCCGCGTGACATCGCCCTTGGCGTCGATGGTCAGGGACAAAATCGCCTTACCGGCCCTGCCCCGGACGGATGTGTCGAACATGCAGTATTTGAGCCGAGACACCTTCCTACGCAAAATGCGAGCCAGGGTCCTGGGCGAGATCGTATCGGGAATGCGGGTCTCTCGCTGAGCGCCAACGGGAGGGAAGGGGTCGGCGACGCGTTGGACATTGGTCTGCAGCCCCTTGCCCTCCTCACCTGAAATCACCAGGGGCCGATCCAAACCGTTGGCCTTCCTGGCTTCATCGAAAGCCTTGTCAAACGACGTCTGCCCCTTGTCGCCTCTGCAACCAGCCAGGAGCAACAATCCAACCGCCAGGACACGTCTCATCATGACCTCCTGCATTAACCCGAACCATCGAAAGAAAAGACTTTGTTCGATCCTGTTTCGAACATCGAGCCCAAACACCCGAAGGATACGATCCGACAACCATGAATCTTCCCAAGGCATCGCCCGCTACCGGACGTCTAGGAGCCTTACTTCCAGTGTGAGGCGTCCTTCACGAATCCGCAAGTGCCTGGTGACCTCCAAAGCCCATTTTTCATGGGCATCGGTGATGGACACGACACGAACCACGAAAACAGGGCCCTCGTCTGAAACCTTGGCCACATGCACGGGCGACTGACCAAAAGTGTCCGTATAGGCACGCCTGATCCAGTCGGGTACCGAAACGACGGCGGCCGGCGCTGCATCTAGCGCTCGATGTCCCGTCATGGTCTTGTGCAAAACCGGACGTCTCTTCTCCCCGCCGAGCCCAACCGTACCGCTGGGATATGCTTCCACGATACCCAAAGTGCGCATCACCTTTGGAATATCGGCAACCCGAGATCCTTCGAGTTGAGCAACCGGCTCTTTTTGAATATCCAACTCTTCGGAGAGAATGAACCCCATGTCCTCGTGCGCCTGGTGCCGGAGCAGCCGCTCGGGGACCAGGATATCTCTGTCCCTGGGTGCCACCCCCAACTCGCCGTCGCGCAAAACCGTGACGCAGCGCCGGTAGCACAGCTCGGTGGTTCGAAAGGCCCTGTCACGGCAGGGCCGGTCGAAAAGGAACTGGTAGACCCGTCGATTCTCCCCACTTTCCGATGCAATCACCCGGTACTTCCGGACATTTCCCACGTTGACCAAAGGCTCGATGGAAAAAGACGCAGCGAGACTATGCCGACTTCTGCCGTCCAGGTCCTGATTGCGCTTGAGCGCTTGCTCGACCATGAAATCGAGCACGAATCGCCTGAGCAAATCACCTGCTGTCCGCTGTGTGCTCATCCATCTTCACCAGGCAGCCCGAGACTCTCCCGCGGCACCGTCACACATCGAAAACCATCGACGCCTGGACAGAATCACCCAAATGCTGCACAACCAAAAACGGAAAAGGCCATCGATATCGGCCGCCTCCAGGAGTATCGCGAGATCCGCCGTATGGTCTTTCCACTGGGAACTAGGCACGGGCCAACGTCCCAGGGATGCGGACGAAATCAGGGAGAGGAATGCTTCGGCGCGTCAGGACTCGAGGAACTCGGCCTCGTCCAGGGATTCACGATCTCCACCGGACAGGAGTCGTTCAATGCGCAGCTCCGCCTCCTGCAACGTCTTGTCGGCACTGCGCACCAACGTCATTCCCTCCTCGAAGAGTTTCAAGGATTCTTCGAGAGACAGATCTCCCGACTCGAGCCGCTCCACGATAGCCTGGATCCGGGTCAGGGTCTCGTCGAATCCACCCGGCCGCTCCTCCAGACCCGATGCATCGTCCCGTCCCACAGCCAGGGCTCCAATCAACCCTGACCGTTCTTGGAGGCACGCTGCTTCATGCGCTCCTTCTTCTTTCGTTGGTTCCTGCGGCGCTTCATCTTCATCGAGTTTCTCCGATCGCCTCTACCCATTTCGATCCACCTCCTTGACGTCTCCTCGACCTTGGGACTCTCATCGCCCCTGGGACAAATCTGTGACCTGGTTTGGGCCAGATTTTTTAACTTTGCAAGAATCATTAGCAACATCTCTTTTTGTTGTCTAGTCGCAAAGAACCAGGCAACAAAAAAGATCGGTAATGGCACGTCCAAGGAAAACAGAAAGCAATCCAGTCACTTTTCAGGTCCGGGCACCCTCGATACGCCCCTGTTTCGCGCCGTTTTTCCCGCACCAACCAGGCCGGCGCAGCGAAACCCGATATCTCCATCCCGGTAAGAGCCCGGCAAAACGAGGCGATTCGACACCCTGGGCAACAGGAAGACCGAGCAGCAGCTCCCCCCCCTGAGCACAGGCTTGCCGCCACGGCCAAGGGTCCATTCCCAGACGTTTCCCGCCATGTCGTCGAACCCGTAGGGACTCCGGCCGGCGGGACGGGAAGCCACAGCGATGATCCGGCCGGGGTTTTCGCCCGCACAGGGTCCTTGCCCGTCATAGGACCCGTAGTTTGCCTTGCCACAATCCGCCTCGTCCCCCCAAGGATAGCGCAGGCCCTGCAGTCCCGCCGCGGCCTTTTCCCACTCCTGCTCGGTGGGCAGACGCAACCCACGGAAAGCACAGTATGCCTTGGCCTGAGCATACGAGACGCCGGTCACGGGAAGCCGGTCGCCAAGAAGAGAAAAGTGCTTCGGGACCGAGCAGTGCCCGCTGCGCACACAACCACAATATTCGGCCCAAGTGACCTCGTGGCGCTGCATGGCAAAGCCAGCCACCCAGACCCGGCGCCTCGGTTTCTCGTCGACCTGACCATGATCGTCTCCCAACCAGGCCCTTGCCCCGGCAACAGGAATCAGATCGTTGTCCGACGCCCCGGTGCCCAGGGAACCAATGTCATGGCAGGGACCCAAAGTCCCATCCCAAGCCGAAATGCCGCTCCGCGGTTTCGGCATTGACGCTGCAACTCCACGTGGCGTCCCGGCAAACAGCGAGTGCCATATCGAACCCACGATGAGCGTCGCTGCAAAGCCGCTCGTCCAGTTCCCCGGGAGAACAAAGAAAACCCTTCGGATTGTCCGCCCCCGTATTTTGTCAACCGATGACCGCCTCGTCAAAAAAGCCATGAAACATATCCCACCACCGACAACCTGTCGTCGCAGCGCAAGGTCTCGGAAAACACGGATTCGTCGAGACATCCAAAGCCTCTTTTTTGGCCACAAACGCCTCTTTTTGCCACAAACGCCTCTTTTTGCACTGGAGAATATCACAAAGTCAGGTATGTTTTCGAAAAACAGGACCAAGGCCCCGGGAAGGTATCGAGGCTTTGGCCGGAAGATCCCCTGGGGATCAACGCGAAACGGCGCCCTGGCACAACACGACGATCATGGCCAACGACGACTCGAAAAAACTCGATCAAGTTCTGGAATTGGAGCGCGCACAGCGTGAAGACCTCAAGCTCCTCGACCACCATCTCGTCTCTCTGAACAAACGGATTCTGGGAGCCAACATCATAGGATTCGTGCTCTTCGCCCTGCTTTGCGCCACAGCCGCCTACCTCGTGGCCTCCACGGCGGACAAGCGCGCCGAACGGCGAAGAAAAGCCGACGTGGACCAGCTCGTCAGGCTGCGCCGGACCCTGAAACAGTGGAAAACCGAGCAGTCGAAAACGCGGGAAGAATCCAGCGCAAGAACCACGTTGCTGACGAAACTGATGGACCTGTATCATCGAGGAGAAAACGAAAAGGCGCTCGAACTGCTCCCCAAGGCGGAAGCTGCGGCGCACAGCGCGCTGGAACACGCGGTGGTGGCCGAGGTGAGCAGGAATCTCAACCGGAAAGCAGCCCTGGCGGCCCTGGCACGCGGAATCTCCGACTACCAACGCGACAAACCCAAAGACGCCATCAAGCATCTCCTCCAGGCCCTCAAGTATGCTCCCCATGGATCCATTGCCCTCCAAGCCCACTACTATGCGGGCCTGAGCTACCACAAGCGGCAAGACTACCGAAAAGCTGCTCAGCACCTCGGGGCCCTGGCCACCGACCCGGCAGGTGAAGACATCCTCGATGACGCAGGACTCTTCCGTCTCGGCCACGCTCACGACCTGCTCAAGCAAAGCCAGGCAGCCCGAAAATACTATGGCCTCCTCATCGAACGCTATCCAAAGAGCGTCTTTGCCCCAGTGGCCAGAGCCAAGCTGCGTCAGCTCGGTGGACCATGATGTCGGCTGAGTCCTATCCGACGCATCTCTCGTCCCTTCACATCATTGCTGGTCCAGACTCTGACTCTCCAAGCGATCTCGCAGGCCGTCGCCTCGCTCCGTCAGACATCTGACAAACTGTCACTTGTCGGGAGTAAAACAGGCACCGGTGGGCGGGCGTTCCCCCTTGGGGCAGAGGCTGGAACCATGCAGCGTGAGGTCGATGGATGCCTTGACGCCTTTGATCTTCTTTTCCATGCCCGCGGGCAACGAACAGTCGGACGTGACAGTCCGCACCGACAACAGGCCAAACATCTTGACCCGGCCCTTGTCGGTTGCATAGCCCCCCTTGCCCAGGTCGGCCAGGACATCGAGCTTGCAGTTTCTTTGACCAAGGTGGATCACCACCTTGCCTCGAATCTCGGCGACATTGCCTTTCTTCCTGCCTGTCAGCCTCATCCGGAGGTCCATCCCCACGGGAAACTTCACCCCGGCCTTGAGCTTGAGACGCCATTTCTTGGAGATGTTCAAAACCCTGGCCGAGGGGTGCTTCCGAGTCGTCGCACGCAGAAGCGAACCATTCATCACCAGGGTAGAGGCCAGCAGGAAGACACTTGCAACTTTGAGACCGGTCATAGATACTCCTCGCGCAAACAAGATGGATCCAACACCGTTTTCCTATGAGGCAAAGACGAACGAACGCCTCAGGTTCTTTAAAAACGACGTTGATTTCCAAGGGTTGTTATTGTAGCATCCAAGGCTGGTTTTGACACGTCGTTTTCGGGGAAATACCAGATGACCAAATCGCAGATCATCGAAGAATTGGCAGCCAAACTCAGAATTCCAAAAGGCAAGGCACAGACCCTCGTCAAAGAGGTGTTCGGGGCTCTGCAAGATGCCATGCTTCGAGAGGAGCGGATCGAAATCCGAGGATTCGGAAGCTTTGAAATCCGTCACTACAGGTCCTACGAGGGCCGCAATCCGAAAACCGGCCAGCCGGTGCACGTGGCACCAAAGCGTCTACCTTTTTTCAAAGTGGGCAAGGAGCTTCGAGAGCGAATCAACCGAGGTGAGGTCTTGATCCAACCGAAGGAATGACGATCTTTCGCAAAAAGCCCGCCATCACGGCACCAGTTTAGATTTCCCAGGGACTAGCTGCTCATTTGCCGGCAAGTGGACGAAAAGAAGCCAGGCATTGCGCCTCCACGAAAGACCACCAACCAGTCAGAGAACCAAAAACTCCATGAACCATCCAAAGGAGAAGGACATATGAACCACAAAGTCGCGGACATGGGGCTGGCAGATGAAGGCCGCCTCAAAATCGAATGGGCCGAATCCCGGATGCCGGTGCTCATGCACCTTCGTGAGCAGTTTGAAAAAGACAAGCCCCTTGCTGGACAGAGAATCGCAGGATGCCTGCACGTCACCAAGGAAACGGCGGTGCTCGTGCGCACCCTCGTGGCAGCCGGGGCCGAAGTGGCCTGGTGCGGATGCAATCCACTCTCGACTCAAGACGACGTCGCCGCAGCCCTGGCTGCCGACGGCGTACCCATCTACGCATGGCACGGCATGAACACCGAGGAGTTCTACTGGGCCATCGACAAGGTCCTGGAGATGAAGCCCACTTTGACCTTGGACGACGGGGCGGACCTGATCTTCTCACTCCATTCGAAACACCCAGAACTCATCCCCCACGTCTTGGGCGGCACCGAGGAGACCACCACGGGCGTGCATCGACTCCGGGCCATGGCCGATGACGGAGAGCTGAAGTATCCGGTGATCGCGGTCAACGACGCAGAGACCAAGTGGGACTTCGACAATGTCTACGGCACGGGCCAGTCGTCCATCGACGGCATTTTGCGGGCCACGTCCATTTTGCTGGCCGGCAAGACTCTGGTCGTGGCAGGCTATGGCCACTGTGGCCGGGGCGTGGCCATGCGGGCCAAGGGCATGGGTGCCAACGTGGTGGTCACGGAAGTCAAGCCCACTGCAGCACTCAAGGCCACATTGGAAGGCTACCGCGTCATGCCCATGGACGAAGCTGCCGCAGTGGGGGACATCTTCATCACGGCCACCGGCATGAAAGACGTGATCACCGGCGAACATTTCGAGCGCATGAAAGACGGCGCCGTGGTCTGCAACACCGGCCACTACGATTGCGAGTTGAACCTGCCCGACCTGGAAAAAATGGCCAAGAACGTGCGGCAGATCCGTCCAAACAACGAAGAGTTCACCCTGCCCAACGGACGACGCATCTACTTGCTGGCACGGGGTCGTCTGGTCAACCTGGCTGCTGCCGAGGGCCATCCGTCCGAAGTCATGGACATGTCTTTCGCAAACCAGGCGTTGGCTCAGATTCTGCTCAGTCGCAACCACGAAAACTACGGAACCCAGGTCTACGAGCTGCCCGAAGAACAGGACCAGGAGATCGCCCGCATCAAGCTCGAAACCATGGGCATCTCCATCGACGAGCTGTCGGACGAGCAGCGCAAGTACGCGACAGACTACTCGGCCGGCACCTGATCCTCTCCCGGCCCAGGGGCACAGCCCCCTGGGCCATGGACCGGCCAGCGCAAGACCTGGAATCACATCTCAATGAAAAAAACCAGCGGGGGCACCTCTGACAAAGGTGACAGGGCTATTTGCGCCGGGATCGGGAAACCTTCTTGGCGGCAAGCGTCTTGCGCGATTTCCTGCCTGCCACGGTCCGCAGCGGCTTGGATCGAGTCAACCCGGCGGCCTCCTTGAGGGCATCCACCCTGTCGGTGCGTTCCCAGGTAAAGGACTTCTCGTTGCGCCCGAAATGCCCATAAGCCGCTGTGGGCCCATAGATGGGTCGGAGCAGGTCGAGCTCCTCGATGATGGCACCGGGCCGGCAATCGAACACCTTTTCCACCGCCTTGACGATGCGCTCGTCGGCCACTTTCCCGGTCCCGAAGGTCTCCACGAACAGGCTCACCGGTCGAGAAACGCCGATGGCATAGGCCAACTGCACCTCACAGCGGTCCGCAAGACCCGCCGCCACGATGTTCTTGGCGATGTAGCGGGCATAGTAACTCGCCGACCGGTCCACCTTGCTCGGATCCTTGCCCGAAAAGGCACCGCCGCCGTGACGGCCCCAGCCACCGTAGGTGTCTACGATGATCTTGCGACCCGTCAATCCACTGTCGGCGAAGGGACCGCCCGCCACGAAACGCCCCGTGGGATTGATATAGAACTTGGTTTTCGGGCCGATGAGCTTGGCCGGCAACACCTTCTTGATCACCGTCTCCACAACGGCCTCTTTGATGGCGCGGTGCTTGGCCGACGGGTGATGCTGCGTGGAGACCACCACGTTTTCGATGGCAACGGGCTTGTGATCACGGTAGCGGACCGAAACCTGGCTCTTTCCATCGGGCCAAAGAAAATCCACGCCGCCGTTCTTGCGCACCTGGGCGAGCCGCTTGGTCAACTTGTGCGCCCAGACGATGGTCGCCGGCATAAGCTCCCGGGTCTCGTTGACCGCGTAGCCGAACATCATTCCCTGATCACCGGCACCCTGCTCCCGCTTGCTGTATACTCCGCGCCCCTCCACGCCCCTGGCGATGTCAGGCGATTGCTGCTCGATGGCCGAGAGCACCGCGCAGGTGCGGTAGTCGAAGCCCATTTCGGAGTGGGTGTAGCCGATCTTCTTGACGGTCTCGCGCACAACCTTGGGAAGGTGCACATACGCCTTCGTGGTGATCTCTCCGGCAATGAGCACGTATCCGGTTTTCACCGAGGTCTCACAAGCAACCCGGCAACCCGAATCCTCGGCAATGAGGGCATCGAGAACCGCATCGGAAATCTGGTCGCAAATTTTGTCCGGGTGACCCTCGGTCACGGACTCGGACGTGAACACGTATTCACTCATCCTTCTCCTCCAGCGCTTGATATGTGCGGGCTCGATCGATGGAAGGTCGCGCCGGCCAGCATATCTTATGAAAAACCACAAGTTGTGTGTTGAATCGCTATACCCCCACTATATGGGGCTGTCAAGACAGGGGCGACCAGGTCACGCCCTGCGATGCCGCCGTCTTTCAACCCTGGCAGAGCCTGTTCGACGGCCCGAGCCCCAGTTGATCCCAAGCAGCCTCCCTGCTATAACGCCGACGGCTCATGGTCCACGACGGACGGACGAGCCGAGAAAGACAACTTTTTTCGAGGAACGAAACCATGAAAATCCACGAATTCCAGGCAAAACGCCTCCTGGCGCAGCGGGGGGTGACCGTGCCCAGGGGCGACGTTGCCCAAACCGCCCAACAGGCCGGTGAAATCGCCCAGCGACTCATGCAGGAAACCGGCAAGGACCTGGTGGTGCTCAAGGCCCAGATCCACGCCGGAGGTCGGGGCAAGGGAACATTCAAGGAAAACCCCGATCTCCACGGCGTCATGCTGGCCCATTCGGCCGACCAGGCCCGCGAGCTGGCCTCCGGGATGCTCGGGGCCACCTTGGTCACCAAGCAGACGGGACCGTCCGGCAAACAGGTCAACCGCCTTCTCATCGAAGAGGGTCTCGACATCGACCGGGAACTCTATGCCGGCCTGGTGGTGGACCGGGCCAGGCGCACTGCAGTGCTCATGGCCTCCACGGAAGGCGGCATGGAGATCGAAGAGGTGGCGGCAAAGACACCAGAGAAAATCGTGACGGAACCTGCTGACCCGGTGCGCGGATTTTTGCCCTTCCATTCCAGGAAAGTGGCCGCTGCACTGGGCATGAGTGGTTCTTCTTTCAAGGCGGGCGCCGCACTGCTCCATGCCTGCACCAGGGCATTTGGGGAACTGGACGCATCCCTCGTGGAGATCAATCCCCTGGTGATCACCAAAGACGGCCGCGTGGTGGCCCTGGACGCCAAGATCAACCTCGACGACAATGCAGCCTTCCGACATCCCGATCGCGAGGAGCTCAGAGATCCGAGCGAAGAAGACCCAGCCGAACAGGAAGGGCGTAAGTGGGGCCTTTCCTACATTTCCCTCGATGGAAACATTGGCTGCATGGTAAACGGCGCAGGGCTCGCCATGGCAACCATGGATATCATCCAGCACCACGGCGGCCAGCCGGCCAACTTTCTCGACGTGGGCGGGGGAGCCAAGGCCGAGCAGGTGGCCGCGGCCTTCAAGATCATCACAGCCGACCCGAAGGTGAAGGCGATCTTCATCAACATTTTCGGCGGCATCATGCGCTGTGACACCATTGCAGAAGGTGTGATCGCTGCGGTCAAGGAGGTGGGCCTGAACCTGCCGCTGGTGGTGCGTCTCGAAGGCACGAACGTGGATCTCGGGCGCAAGATGCTGGCTGAATCCGGGCTGGACATCGTGGCGGCAAGAGATATGGCCGACGGCGCAAGCAAGGTCGTCGAACTCGCCGGACGCAGCGGCGAATGAATCGAGGAGCAGCATCATGAGCATCTGGTGTGACGAGACGACCAGAGTCGTCGTACAAAACATCACCGGGAGAAACGGCCGGTTTCACACGGCGGCCATGTTGAAGGACGGGACCAATATCGTGGCCGGTGTGGCCCCGGGAAAAGCAGGCCAGCAGGTGGAAGGCGTCCCGGTCTTCGAAACAGTGGCCCAGGCCGTAGAAAAGACCGGGGCCAATGCCTCCATCCTGTTCGTGCCGGCCCCCTTTGCCGCAGACGCCCTGTTGGAGGCTGCGGAAGCAGGATGTAAGCTCCTGGTCGCCATCACCGAGGGCATCCCCACCATGGACGTGGTCTCGGTCCTGCCTCGGCTCGATGAACTCGGCGTGCGCCTCATCGGACCAAACTGCCCGGGAATCATCTCCCCTGGAAAGACCAAGCTCGGGATCATGCCCGCCTACATCCACAAGCCAGGCGGCATCGGGGTGATCTCGCGTTCGGGGACCCTGACCTACGAAGTGGTCCATCAACTCACCGCCCTGGATCTCGGCCAGTCCACCTGCATCGGGATCGGTGGAGATCCCATCATCGGGTCCACGTTCCTCGACGCCCTGGAAGCCTTTGCGGGCGATCCAGACACCAAGGGCGTCTTCCTGATCGGTGAAATCGGCGGCACCGCTGAGGAACAAGCAGCAGCCTACATCAAAGAAAAGTTCGACAAGCCAGTGGCGGCCTTCATCGCCGGTCGTACGGCACCTCCCGGCAAGCGCATGGGACATGCAGGCGCCATCATCGCCGGAGGCAAGGGCACGGCCGCAGAAAAGATCGCCGCCCTGGAGGCCGCTGGAGTGGTGGTGGCCCAAAGCCCCGCAGACATGGGAAAGGCCATGGCACAGGCCATGGCCAAGGCCTGATCGGCTGCAAGATGACATCGGATGGCCGAAAGCCCGTGCCGCTGGGCCGGTCTTCGATCCCACATCCGAAGAAAATGAAGCAGATCATCGAACCACGAGACACAAGGAGACGGAATCCATGAGCGACCAGTTGCAGCGCACTCTCGGACTGATCAAACCAGACGCCTTTGCACAAGGAGTCGTGGGCCGCATTCTCGCCAGAGCCGAAGAGGCTGGCCTCGAGATCGTGGCTCTCAAGTCCATCCACTGGACCAGACGCGAGGCCGCCGGGTTCTATGCGGTCCACAAAGACAAGCCTTTCTTCGAATCCCTGGTGGACTACATGACCTCCGGGCCCATTGCAGCGGTGGTGTTCGAGGGGCAAGATGCCATCAGCAAGTGGCGCGACCTCATGGGCCCCACGGATGCATCCAAGGCGCCCAAGGGCACGATTCGGGGCGACTGGGGCACAGACATCGAACGCAACGCGGTGCATGGATCGGATGCCGAACAGACCGCCGCCTTTGAAATCGGCTACGTGTTCGCCGGCTACGAAAGGCCGTGAAGCGCCCCTCTTTCCAGGATGCCCGGCCAGACCTCCTCGGTCTGACCCTGGATCAATTCGAGCAACTCGTCGTCGAAGAGCTGGGACTCGAACCATACCGGGCCCGGCAGGTCTTCCGCTGGCTGCATGGGCGGCTCGAATCCGACTTTCAGGTCATGACCGACCTGGCCAGGCCGGTGCGGACCCTTTTCGCGGAAAAGACCAGGGTCTCGGGGCTCACCATGCGTTCCAGCCTGGAGGCCTCCGACGGCACCACGAAACTCGCCCTGGAGACAGAAGACGGCCTTGTCATCGAGACCGTGATGATTCCCGAGGGAGACAAGCTCACCCAATGCATCTCCACCCAGGTGGGTTGTCGTATGGGCTGTCGATTTTGCGCCACCGCCAGACTGGGATTGCGCAGGAATCTCACGGCCGGAGAAATCGTGGGACAGACCAGGTTTGGCAGGGCCTGGGCCCAAAAGCGAAGCCGCCGCATCACGAACCTGGTCTACATGGGAATGGGCGAACCCTTGGACAACTATGAGGCCACGGTGGCATCACTTCAGATTCTCATGCATCCGCTGGGCATGAACATGTCCTCACGGCGCATCACCCTGTCCACCGTGGGCCACCTGGAAGGCCTACGCCGGTTGGCGACCGAACCGTTCCAGGTCAACCTGGCCTTGTCGCTCAATGCCACGACCCAGAAAACCAGGACAGCGATCATGCCTGCGGCCAAGCGCTGGCCCCTCGAAGACTTGCTCGACGGCCTGGCGGCCTTCCCGTTGGAGAAACGGCGGCGCATCACGCTCGAGTACGTGCTCATCTCCGGGCTCAACGACGGAAAAGCGGACGCAGCCCGGCTCGTTTCGATCGCACACAAACTGCGCGCCAAGGTCAACCTCATCCGCCTCAACCCCTACCCGGGATGCCGCCTCGCCCCCCCGGACATGAATCACACCGAACAGTTCGCCGAGCAGGTCCGCTCACGCAACGTCACCGTGCTGCTCCGCAAGAGCAAGGGTGCCGACATCCAGGCCGCCTGCGGCCAGCTTGCCGGTACAATCAAGGACCATTCCACCCAGGAGACGTGACCCTCAGTCCTCGCCTTCCCAATCTGCGTCCAGATCCAAGATTTCCTCGCTCTCTTCGACCTCTTCGACCTCCTCCACCTCGGCTTCCTCGAAATCCAGGTCGCCCCCATCCTTGGTGCCGGCATCGATCTTCGCTTCGGGCGCCGCGGCGTCGGGCCCTGGATGCTTCGCCATGCCTTTACTCGGCGTGGACGGGGCATCGGATTCCTTCCCTCCGAGAGCCGAGAGATCCAGCTTCTTGAGACGCTTCTTGGCGTCCTTCTTGGTGGCAAACCGAGCCGCCTCTTCCGTGGCTTCGGACAGCAGCTCCGACATGCGGCCCGGCAGGGGCAGACCTCCGGCCATCACGTAGAGCTGGGAGGATGCACCGTCAGCGACATACACGCCGGTGTAGAGCGTGGCCCCATCGGTCAGGTCCTTGGTAGCCGCCCAGAATCCGTCCAGTTCTCCCACCGACGTCTTGGACAATGCCTCTTCGCCGGCCACCACCACCGCGGCCACAGACAGGCTCTCTTCCAATGCCAAAGCCCCCGCAAAGACCTCGTTGTCTGCAATCTGTGCCTTGGTGGCCGCCAGCAGGTCGTCGTGCCCCAGTCCAGAATCGAGCGTCGTCTTCCCCAGGACCGTCACGCCACCGGAAAACAGGACCTGCCTGAAACCCTCCGGGTCGAAACTGCGGATACTCTTGTGATCCGTTGCCAAAGAGAGCTTGTTGAACTCATCGATGAGCCAGGCCACCTGTGCATTGCCTTTGCCCAAGAACTCTGCAACGGCAGCCGAGGAGTGTCGATCGAAGAGCTTTTGGCCGTCCACCAGGAGCAAAGAGGCAAAATCGGTATCCAACAAATCATTGACGGATCTCAGGGCACAGGCCTTGACCAGATGGCTTTCCGACTTCCAGGGCAAAAAGGCCAGCACGGAAACGGGCCGATTCATCTTGCCCAGCAAACGGATCAGTTCTGCGGCAGCTCCACCAGTGCCGCCGCCAAGCCCCGCCACCACGAGATAGGCTTCGACACCGGCCAGTTGTTTCGTACAAAGGTCGAGCAGAGCTTCGGAAGAAGCAGCCACTGCTTCCAGACCCAACCTGCGGTTGCGACCCGTGCCGTCCATGGCGGACCGGCCGATGAAGAGTCGGTGATCTTCATCCAGCCCGGACAAAGACCGAAGATCGGTCTGCGAGGTGTTGATCGCCACAGTCTTGTATCCAAGGGCAGCGAACTCACCTGCCACGTTGCCGCCACATTGTCCCAGTCCAATGACTCCGAATGACACCGCGCGTCCACTCTCCATGTGCTCCTCCTCTGACCACTGGCTGTCGCCCAGGTCCTATACCATTGGACCCGAACGCCACATCGTTTCTTCGGCTCTTCGATCGTCTTGCATGCTACACAAGTTTTCCCGACAGGTCCACGGAGATCCCAGAGAGAAAGCACGAAAATCCAACGAAAAAGGGATGCCACCCGGCAGATGAGATCTCCTCACCCGAAACTGAGCAGGGAAAGGAGACGGCTCACAAGCTCTCCAGCTTCTCACCGGGCAAGTTCGGCCGAGGCAGTGCCGCTCACCACGGCCTTGAGGTGCCCGGAACCCAGGTCCGGCAAGGGATCGCCCGGACCGATCTCGATACGGCCGACCACAAACAGCTTGAACGGCACCGATGGGGTCTTCATCCGATCGGTCAACGAAGCCCGACCGTCGCTGGAGAGGATCACGTCGAAGCGCCCCGTCTGATTCGCGGGAATGGCCGGCAAGACCCCCACGTGAAAAACGCCCTGGGTCGTGACGTTTCCACTGCCGTCCAGGTCCACCTGCGCTACGGAATTGTCCGCCACGTAGAGATCCATGGCAGGCACCTCGATGCCAAATGAGTTGATCTGAACATCGACATACAGCGTTTCCAAAGACACCTTGGTAAAAGAGAGGCTGCCCACGTCCTTGAGTTCGGGAACCTCCTCGGCCAGATCCACCGAAGCAGAGAGCTGGATGGCTGTGGTTGCATGGCATTGTCCCGTCTCGCAAGTCACCGCATCTCCGAATGAAGCGCAGACATCCTCACCGGAGCAATCCACCGCGGGAAACCGGGCATCCTCGCCCAAAACACAAACTCCGGCCTGCTTGTCACAGGTCAGCCCCGGGTCTACAGAAGCACAGGTGTCCACAGCATCTGAACAGGAAATCGTCGTAGACGAGGAAACCCCCAGATCCGCAGCATCGATCTCGAAGACCTTGTCGGGAAGTTTGAAATCAAAGTTGTCCACGTCGTCGGCCAACAGGCAGCCATGCAGCGACAGCCAGGACAGAACCAACAGGAACAGAAAAACAGGGATACGGAAATTTTTCATAGGTTCACTCCAGAAAACAGGATGAGCAGGCGGCCTTGGCCGCTTCCATAAGGCCCAGCCGGCGCTGTTTTTTTCGTCACATCACCATTGCGGACCTCTACATTCCACACGACAGCGTCTTTTCGATTATAGCGCATCGCAGCCGTTGCACCACCATCTCGAATGGGCAATCGGACAAGGCAGGAGATGTCACGATCCAGAGGCGCTGCCGGAATCTCCAGAAGGTGCGGCACCGGAATCTCCACCTGAACCACTCCCTCCTCCAGAACCGGAGTCGCCCTGATGCGCCTCAGGGCTCTTGGCGAACTCGATGGCAAAACGAAAGACCACCCGCCTGCCCCACCATGGCCCCATAGGCCTGTCCAAGCTCACGACCTGCAAGGGTGCGGCCCGAGCTTCGACCTGGTCGGCCGGCACTCCATACGCCACCAAAGCCCGCCGGATCCTCTCGGCCCGCCTGGCGGCGATCCCCGCCGGTTCCTGTGATTCTGCATGGGCCAGGACCGTCACCGAGACTTTGCTGATACCCGCCACCTTCCCCTGGGCCGCGATGGCATCGGCAAGACGCTTGAGCGCCAGGAGCGCCTCGCCGGTCAACCGGGTCGATCCCTTGTGGAAATGCACCTGGGGAAACACCATCTTGCCCTTGAGCATCATGCAGCCCTGCTCGTCTACCCTCGTGCCAGGAGCCGAGATGGGACAAAGGTCGCTGGCATCACCCACCCCGTCGCCGTCTCGGTCACCGGGCCGGCCCTCCAGTTTCGGCTGGGCCATGACCTCGGGCGGCTCGCTTGGAACCGCCGGCTTGGACGCTGTCTTGCGGCCCGGCTCGAAGAGCGCAAAGGATCCGGAAAGACCGAAAGTCACGAAAAGGGGATCTCGGGCGTCTTTGAACACCACGTGAACGAATTTGAGATAAGGACCAAACTGCACAGGAGACCAGCGCGTCACCATGTAGGCCAGCCCCACGGAATAGCCGAACCAGTTTTTGTCCCCTGTCGTGGTGGGTGCGTAAACGTAACCAAGGTCGAACGAAAGGACCAGGTCGTCTGAAAGTGGGGGCTTTGCAAAGAAACGAAACACCCGAAGCCTCGCCCCGACCCCCAACCGATGCACCGCGGACTTCCCCGGCAGGAACACAAATTCATACGCTGCCTGGGGTGCAACCGCCTGCAGCCCGGGAATGCGCACATCGGCCCAGACCCCCAGGTCCATACCGAAACGCTTGACGCCGGATGCCGCCGTATCCGTGGCCAATGCCCCTCCCCCAAGTTCCAGGGCCAAATCCACGACAGGGGGACGGGCATGGGCTCGAGCTCCGCCCCCCAAAAAGGCGTATCCTGCGATCAGGACGATGATGGATTTTCTCACCACAGAAACCTCCTCGTCATCGAAGCAGCGCAATGCGCCGGGGTCAGACAATCAAATGACTCGTCACACAGACAATGGGCGACGATCGTGCCCCCATGAGCCACCACCCGCAAGGCCAGGGTCCACCGATCCAACGCCACAGAAACGGTCTGTATGCAAGGATATCAGCCACGGGGCCGGTGGTAGTCGAGCCCAGTGGATTCCTCAGCCTTGGAAAGCATGGACGCCGCACGTTGGTTGTGCTCGGCCACCAGGTCCGATTCGTCCAGGCGCGCCAACCGTCCTTCCCGGACAACCTGCTGTCCATGCACGAACACCGCCTGGGCCCTGGACCTGGCGTTGCAGAACAACAACGCTCCCACCGGGTCGGCGCCGGCTCCGGCGTATGCGATGTCGTCGAGACTCCAGAGAGAAAAATCCGCTGCCTTGCCTGGCTCCAACGAGCCGATATCTTCCCGGCCCAGTACCGCCGCGCCCCCCCTGGTAGCCAACCAAAGGGCATCCAGGGCAGATATTCGGTCCACGCCCGAAGCGACCCGATGGAGCAGCATGGCCAGGCGCACCTCGGCCAGCATGTCAGAACTGTCGTTGCTTGCAGAACCGTCCACGGCCAGGCCCACCGTCACCCCGGCTTCGGTCAAGTCCACCACCCTGGCGATTCCCGAACCGAGCCTCAAGTTGGAAGACGGACAATGGGCAACGGCCGTTCCCGTCTGGGCCAGCAGGGCGACCTCCTCGTCATTGAAATGGACTCCGTGGGCATACCAGACATCCGGTCCAACCCAACCCAGGTCCTCCATGAAGGCAAGAGGCCTCTTTCCGTGATTGTCCAGGCAATAGGCCTCCTCGTCGAGCGTCTCTGCCAGGTGGGTGTGCAGCCGCACACCCTTGTCCCGGGCCAGGGCCGCGGTCTCTTTCATGAGATCGGGCGTGACCGAAAACGGCGAGCAGGGAGCCAGAGCCACCTGGCACATGGCCAGGGGCCGGGGATCGTGGAATCGCTCGATGACCCTCAGACTGTCTGCCAGGATCGTCTCTTCGTCCTGGACCACGTCGTCTGGCGGCAGCCCCCCCTTGGACTGGCCTCGGCTCATCGATCCCCTGGTGACGCAAAAACGCATCCCAATGGCCTGGGCAGCCTCCACCGTGCGATCCAACAAGTGGGGGTCGCGGCCTTCGGGAAATACGTAAAAATGATCCGACGTGGTGGTACAGCCCGTAAGCAGGAGTTCGCCCATGCCCACCATGGCCGAGACCTGTACCGCCTCCGGCGTCAGGTGCCGCCAGACCTGGTAGAGATCAGTCAGCCAGTCGAAGAGTTTGACGTCCTCCACCCTCGGGATGGCCCGACAGAGGGTTTGATACAGGTGGTGGTGGACATTGACGAACCCAGGCAAAACCACCTTGCCCGAGGCGTCGATGACCTCGTCGGCATCCTCCACATGGAGATCCCGACCCACCTCGGTGACCACCGGCCCCTCACAGACCAGGTCCGCATCCCGGAGCACCCTGCGCGAATCGTCCATTACGGCGATGGCCGCGGCACGTCGCACCCATATTTTTCGTGACTTTTTCATGACCTTGTTTTTTTACAGACCCAGGCTTTCTGTCAACTCCCTTTCCGCAGACGAAAAATCGATGGATCTCGACCCTATCTCCAAAAACTGACATGGACCCACGCCAGGGATTCGCGGACAGAGTCACTGCCGAGCCGGGGAAAAGTCTGATTGTCTGTTGCCTTCTGGAACGAAACAAAGAAAATTGGTCTGGCCATGAGAAATTCTTGAAACGTCAGGAATGATACCGCGTCCCGCAATCGAATGCTGGACCACGGGCCGGGAGTCCCCATGAAACGTTTCCATATACTGTCCGCATCCATCGTCGCGGCCGTGGCCATCCTGGCCGCGGGCTTGACAGCCTGGCTTGTCCGGGCAGACGACGCAGACTGCCGGCATCGCCTCACCGAGGAGACCAGCCGCCACCAGCTTTTCATCGCTGGTCTCCTGGCACAGGTCAGCTCCAGGCAGGCCAATCAGCCTTCATCCCTCTCGTCGATGCTGAGAGCCATACCCAAATCCCACGAGGCCTCATTGGTCTATGCCGGACAGGTGGGTTCGGCCGGTGACATCCGTGACTTGTGGCTCAGAAAAGACGCGAATCGATTTCTGTCACAGCCACTTCCCAAGGATTCCGCGCAGGCGCTGGCGTCACTCTCCCGGGAGCACAAGACATCGGCCAGCCTGGTCAGGTTCAACGTCTCGCTGCCAGACAACAGTCGGCTGAAACTCGGCTTTCAGGCGCCGACGTCCGGCCAGCCCACCTGGTGGCCATCCATCCTCATCCTGGTTCTTGGACTGGCTGCCGCCGTCTCGGTGGGTCTGTCCCTGCGTCCCCGTGAAGGCAAGGCCCGGGGTCTTTTGACCAAGGCCCTCAAAGAAGCACGACCCACACTGTTGGAACAACCAGCCTCGCTGGAGGAACTGGCCCGGCGCACTGGAGAACTCTGTCGCACCCAGGCCAAGAGCCTCGCTCAATTCCAGGCCTACTTTGCGCAGCCCATTTTCCACCGTCTCTCGACAGGACAGTCCCTCGGGGGAGAAGAACGGGCCGTGGCGGTGATGCAGATCCAGCTCCGCGACATCGCAGACCGACTGGCCACGGAAGCCAACGACAAGGTCTTGGCATTGGCCAACCAGTATCTCGATGCCGTCATCGAGGTGCTGATCCATCGCAACGCGGTGATCGGGAGCATCGGTCTGGATGGAGTGGAAGCCTGGTGGGGCAGCCCGGAAGACTGCGTGGAGCCCGAGGCCCAGGCATGCAAGGCTGCGGCCGAAATCCGGCGCAGTATTTTCGAACTGGAGCGACGACAACAGACCATCGGCAACCCGGTCGCCCACGTGAGCATCGGCATCGCATCGGGTCGCTGTCTGCTGGCAAGGCTCGGATCCACCCGGCAGATGCGACCGGCATTGGTGGGCCGGGCCGTGGAGGATGCGATGCGTGTCGCAGCCATGGCAGGCCCGGAAGAGATTCTCGTGTCCCAGGCGACCGCCATGCTCGTCCAGGATGCAGGGCTCAGGCTCGAATCCCTCTCCAGCCCCGACCAGGAGGGAACCGTCTGGAGGCTGCTGTCTGAAAAGGGTTAGCCACCCAAAAGGGCCGGGGTGGTCCATCACCCTGGAACAGAAACCATGTCCCCGACCGGAAACAGACGACAAACAGGAAACTCATCGACCATGGGCCCGAAGACATGACAGCAACAGGAGAGGACATGGACGCAAACAACCCCACGAAGAGCGAGCACGCCGAAACGGAAATCCTTGCGCACCTGGCGACGGAAATCCAACGAGGAAACTGCCAGACGGCGCCGGTCAAACTTGCGCGAAGACTCAGCTTGGCCGCAATCCTGGCCTTCGCGGCCCTTCATTACGTTCTCGTGCCGGTGTCTGCCTTGGAAAACCACCAGGACACAGCCGCCGGACAGATCTTTTGGCCTCTTTTCGCGGTCTACGCAATCCTCGTGGTGGGCATCATCGTTGTCGGCTCGCAGGCGCCCCACATCTGGTCACGCAGAAACATCAAGCGCCTGCCCGCGCAGGTCGAATCCCAGGCACTTGCCCTGGGCAGGCAGGGCGGAGACTTGCTTGGCCTGCTCCTCGTACAGGCCAAGCCAGGTCTCGGCAAGATCGTCCAGACCACGAAAATCGGCGCATGGGTCCAGCGGCAGGGTGGACTCGACCAGGTATTTTGCCGCAAGCTGCTTTCGTTCGAAATGCAGACAGGTCCCTTTCGGGCCCTCATCGAACCCCTGGCCAGGACTCGACCGTCCTTTGCAACGTTTGACTGGTACCTGGCCTATGTCCAGGACGAAGAACTGGCATGGCTGCTTCCCGTCGGCGGATCCAATTCCGATAAGCACGATCTCGCCGAAAAGATCCAGGCACTCGACCCAGACACCCTGGTGACCTTCCGTCTCCTGCTGGATGCAGCATTTGAATTCGGACCGGCGGACCAACGCACCAACCTGAAGGCTCTGCTCGACGCCACGTCGTTTTGAGCACCAGACGCCTTTGAACGGATCCAATCCCAGTTCACAGGCACACCCAGATCCAAAACACTTTCAATCCTGGGCCGCCCGAAATGCCCAGCCCCATGACTCATCCTAGCCCCTTCAAACAGGTCCCAACTTCGAAAAGCCTTCCATCTCAGTCCAGGACCCTGGCCTTCAGGATGTCTCGCCTGGGATCCACCTTGGTGATTTCGACCATCACACGCTGACCAAGGGTCAGACCGTTTGGCGGGATGCGCAGGGTCACCAGGGTCTCGACGAGTTCCAGCAGGTGGCTGCCGTCGTACTCTTCGAACACCACCTCCGCATCCAATGGCCCCGCCTGCGCAGCGAGGTGTCTCAAGAGCCAAAACCTGCGGCTCTCCCGCTCACAACGCGACGCTTCGTAGGCAGTCTGCTCTGCCACGGCCGCGATGCGCTGCATCTGTTCCTGGTCCAGGAGGACCTTGCCCGTGGCAAAAAAATGGCCGAGTTGCTGTTCGATCTGCAAATCGCCGTATCGTCTCAGTGGGGAGCTGCTCTGGCAATAGGCTTCGATGCCAAGCCCGTGATGACGCTCGGGCAAGGCACTGACCCTTGCCCTCTTGAGACGGCGGCGTACGGCATGAAAAAAAGACCGCTCCGAGGGAAAATCAGCCCTGACCGGGAGGTCCTGCTCCGGGGGATCCTGCACCTGGTAGACACAGGGCAGATCGTTGTCCCGGCAAAAAGCCGCTGCCAATCGGTTCGCCAGAATCATGGATTCGGACACGAGGAGGCGAGATGGACTCGTCCCGGAAATCCGCTGCACCGAGACCTCGGAATCGCCCAGGACCCGAACCTTGACCTCGTCTGAGTCCAGGGCGAGGCCCCCTTCCTCGATGCGGCCGCGTCGCAGACCCTCGGCAAGAGACCGCAGAAGGCGAAGATCGCCGGCCACCCTTCGGTCCTCGACTGAAAGAGCCTCGTCGCCGGCGCCTATGAGATGATCCGCCTGTTCGTACGACAGGGCCCTGGCCACCCGCCCCTCGCTCCTGCGCACATCGAACCCCTGCAGATGCCCATCTGCCCCCAGTTTCGCCTCGAAGAGCAGCATGGGCCGCACCTGGCCCACAGCGAGGCTGGCCCGCTCCTCGGCCAAAACCGATGGGATCATGAGCAATTTTCTGCTGGGCAGGTAGATGGTCCTGCCGCGCCTGAGCGCAGCCTGGTCCAGGGCAGCACCTGGTTCGACGAACCGAGCCAGATCGGCAATGGCCACCGTGACCAGCAACCCACCGTCGATCTCCTGGATGCCCACCGCATCATCCACCTCGGTGGTTTCGGGATCGTCGATGGCATAGAGGGCGGGTTCTTCGACAAGAGCCTCCCCGGAGGCGACCCATCTGGCCCCCTCGGCCTCGGCGAGCACCAGGTCTGAAAACCTCGTGGGAATCTCGTGACGTAGCAGGCAGAGTTCTTCCTCGGGCTCCCACAGACCCAGCGCCACCATGACGTCGAATGCCGCATCCTTGGGGCGACCCGAAGCGCCGATGTCCTTGAGCAACTCCCGGGCCTGGGCATGAGCGGAAAAATCCTCGTCGTGGAGAGCCAGGCCGACCAGGAGATCCACCAGGGGCCGGGCCCAGGAGCCGGGACGATCCGGGACCTGACCTGCCAACGCCATGCGCGCCAGGCCCACGAACCGTTCTCTGTCCTCTGCCTTTCTGCGCTCGGCCTGCATCTGCTCTTCGAGTTGTGCCACGTCCGCCGGCCTGCGCGGCTCGAACTGCCCCTCTTTGCGTTGCTTGAAATGCAGCCTGTCGGTCCAAAGGGCCTCCAGGACACCGGCCTGCTGCAGGGTATCGTCTCCCGAGACTACCAATCCCGCAAGGTCCTGCCAGGCCGTCGGCCCTGCACTTTCTTCCGACACCAACTCCCAGAGTTCCTCTGTGTCCACCCGGGATGCAGCGGCCCGAATCTCATCGTGAATCCCCGCCAAGGTCGCCACGATCTCGGATCGGCGGTCCTTGGGATCCAAACGACGGTCGAGATGGGCGAGCACCCGGTTTTCAGGAAGACGCAGGGTTCGATCCTTTTCGGTGAGCATCTCCAATCCGGCGGGCCGGCCCGCCCCGGCGCGCCTGGGCGCCGTGACACGCAGCACCAACGCAGTGACGAGCCCCTCCTGGTCTTTGAACAACACCACGGTTCCTGGAACGAATGCCACGAGTGACTCCAACGGATCGACGGACCGGCGAGGCCCGGACAACGAGAACTCACAGACGCAGAGAAGCGACGCCCAGTGACGCCCAAAACCGACTGGTAGACTGAAGCAAAGGACCTGTCAATGCTCCCTTTGATATGTTCGTCACCGCAAAGAGACCGCCCATGCAGGCGATGGGCATGCCCGTGAGACGACGAAACGACGCGTATCGACCTTGTCTGGATTGCTCCTGGCTGGTAGCTTGCCGCCAGGAGGATTTCCAAGGGAGGTGTTTGCCATGAAGACCACGACCCATCCTGTGGCAGCCCTGTGGGCCGCAGCAACCATCCTGTTGAGCGTGCCACGACCAGCCGGTGCCGTTCCTGGGGACGTGCTGGGAGCCTTCGATACCCCCTCTCCCTGCGTCACCGGCCTGGTGTTCGATGGAACGTTGCTCTGGGTGGCGGATCACAAGACCGACCGACTCTACGGCCTGGACCGCCGGGGTCGGGTGGTCGAGAGCATGCCGTCTCCCGGGTGGCGGCCCGCCGGTCTGGCCTTCGACGGCAAGTATCTGTGGAACCTCGACGAGGTGGATCGAAAAATCTACCGCATCGACCCGAAGACCGGCGTCACCGTCCACCGCCTCGACAGCCCGGTGGCTGCGGGCAGGGCCCTGGCCTGGGATGGGTCCGCTCTTTGGATCTCGGACCGCAAGACCAGGACGCTTCGGCGCATCGACCCAAAGGACGGCACCACGATTTCCGTCATCCCCGCCCCGAGCCGAAGTGTCGAGGGCCTCGCATTCGACGGGCGCTACCTTTATGCCACAGACCGGCTCGCCGACAAGATCTTCATGCTCGAACCAAGACGAGGTGAAGTGGTCTTCGCCATGCCCTCACCGGGCCCCTACCCAACGGGAATCGCGTTCGACGGCAAAGACCTCCTGGTGGCCGACTACCAGACGGACCGGATCGTCCGACTGGTCCGCAAGGACCAGGCCCGGATGAAGCGCATCCTCAAACGCCGCGAGCATGTCGAGTTCACCTACCAGGTGCGAAACTTCGGCCCAAACAGCCTGCCCAATCTGACCATCTACCTGGCGCAGCCAGGAAAGGAAACGAGCCACCGATTCTTGTCCCCCATCACCTACTTCGGGGGGCGGCCCCGGATCGTCAAAGAAGCCCCGAACCGGTACATCGCTGTCATGTCGTTTTCGAACATCCAACCCGGCCGGATCGTCACCGTGGGCTGGAGAGCCAAGGCGGCACTCTACGATGTTCATTACTATGTGTTCCCCGAAACCATCCGGAGCCTGGGTGCAGTCCCCGCATCGATCCGACGACGCTACCTGCGCAACGGAACGAAATACGACATCCACAGCCCGGTCATCCGAGCCGCTGTGCGAAAGGCACTGGGTAAACAACGCAACCCCTACTGGATGGCCAGGCGCCTCTATCGGTATGTCCACAGGCACATGCACTATGAGTTGGCAGGAGGCTGGAACCAGGCACCTCGAGTCCTGACTCGGGGCTCTGGGTCTTGTTCCGAATACTCCTTTGTCTTCATCGCTCTCTGTCGAGCAGCGGGCATCCCGGCCAGGTACGTGGGATCCTTGGTGGTCCGCAGGGATGCAGCCTCCTTCGACGACGTCTACCATCGCTGGGTGGAGATCTACCTGCCGGGATACGGATGGCTGCCCGTGGATCCCTCACGGGGTGACAAAAAAACAGAGGCGGATCGGGGCGACGCATTCTCCCACGTCACGGCGGATTTCATCGTGACCACCAGGAGTCGAGGACCCTCTCGTTACCTCGGATGGAGCTACAATGCTGCAGCGCGTTGGACATGCAAGGGGCGCTGTCGCGTGGAAGAAGAAAACATCGCTGAATGGACGCCGCTGCGCCCATGAGCCTGTCACCCATCCCAGACGATCGCTCCACAAGTCCGACCACCAGCCGAGGGTCAGCCCTGCAGCGGCCCCTCGTCCCAGTCCTGTGACAGCCGCCCCTCGCAGGCCGGCGATCCCTCTATTTACCCTTATCCATTCGATAGACCGGTGCATACGTGCCACCCTGGCGGCCGCCTTCGGCATCCTGCCCGGCCACAAATTCGTTGAGATCTTCCAGGAGTTCCTCTAGTCGCGCTTCATCCAACCCATCCTCTCTGGCCAACTCTCCCATGCTTCCCCAAAATGGCTCGCCGCAGACCACGCAGCGAAGCCCTCTTTTCGAGAGCCAGCCAGCCACCTTGGGATACTGGTCCACCAAATCTTCCACGAGAGTCTCTGCCGTCACAACCATGCTTTCCTTCCTTTCTGCGCGAAACTCCTGGCCAAGGTCCATCAGCATCACAAAGTGCCTTGGCATGAATTCGAACCGCAAATTCCTGTCGCCGCCCTGGAATTTGAGCCAGATTGGGACATAGAGGATGCAAATGCAAACGCACATTGTCGTGGTGCTTGACAGCAGACCTGCGACAATCAAATCTTGCGATCGACACAACCCAAACACCAAGCGAGTCACCGAGTCTCGTGACTCCATCGAGGCCATTGATGACCACACGAAACACCATCCTCCTCGTTGCCCTCGTCGCCACGATGCAACCGGCCTGCCACGGGAAACGACAGGCCCGAGAGACGCCTCGCCAGGGATACCGGGCCTTCGTAGCAGCCGTCGAGTCCGGCGAATCCAAACGCATCTGGTCCCGGCTCGGCCCCAGGACCAAACGACATCTCGAAGCATGGGCCCGGTGGACGAACGACAAGGCCGATCTGGACCTCGCCCCCAGGGAACTCTTCCTGGTCGACTTCCCCAAGATGCTGCCCAAGGAGGTCCGCGTGCTGCGGCAAGACGACCGGCAGGCCCTGGTGACGCCGGCAGATCCACCATCCCACAAACTTGAGCTTCTTGCAGATGGCTGGCTGGTACGCCTCAAGCCTCTCGACAGCATGCCGGTGACGAAACGAAGCGGACAGGTGGTCCTCGGCCCTTTGGGTCTGAGAATCTCGGCAACCCGCAAGACCACCACGCAGGAAAATTTCCTCATGGTCCGTGACGGCAACCGCTGGCTCGTGGAACTCCCTCTGCCGCCAGCAAAGAACACGAAAAATGCCACCAGGAGCGATTCGGCAGATACACAAGGACTGTGACCTTTCCACAGCGGAAAGGCAAAAAGAAGAAAAAACCAGCCCTCAGTCGGTCACGAAGTTCAGGTCGAATTCGGCCAAGGTCTCACCAGCCGCCGAGAGCGTCACCTGGTAGGTATCAGGAAACAGTCCCGTGAAACAGACCCTACCTCCGTCCAGGGGGGCCGACTCCACGAGCCTGCCCTTTCGGAGGATGGTGGCCCGCCATCCTGCCGAGGATGTGCGGCTTGGTGCAGAAACCTGCAGGTCGAACCCCTGGGTGGGCCGCCGTTCGATCGCCATCTCCACGATCCCAGCATCCGTCTGGGCTTGGAAAGCACAGTAGGAACGCTCGCCGCTGCCAGCACCCGAGCGGACCGCAGCGGCGGGAGCAAGGGGCAAGGGAGACAGAGTCCCCCAGACGAACTCAATGCCCTCTTTCGCCCAGAGCAGCATGGCCTGAAACCGGTTCCCAAGGCTCTCTGTCCCCGCTGACTGCTCTGACGCCCGCAGGTCGAGCCACTGTTTTTCAGCCTCGGCCGCCGTGTCCACCAGAAACTGCTCTTCGAGATTCAGGCCATCGAGCATTGCTTCATCGAGATTGCCCCGAACTTTGGCCGCAACGATATCGGCCAAGGCCTGGAGATCCGGCTCTTTCCCGGCTTGTGGTCGACCAGCCAATGTTTCCACCAAGAGCTGATCCAATATGTCGTCTCGTCTGATCATGGCACCTAGTGGGTAATACGCACCTGGAAAACGATTCTCCCCGTCACCGACCCGAGGTGTCCTGCAAGATCTTGGAAGCAAGCCTCACGATCTTGGCCTTGACCTTGTTCTTCCTGCTGTAGACCGTGTTGACGGTGATCCCGAGTCGCTTGGCCAACTCGGGTGGATCGAGTCGCTCTCCATAATAAAGGTGCACGAATCGTCTCTCGGACTCGGTGAGGAGGGAAACCACCCGGCCGAGAACGTCGATCCGCTCTGCGTGCTCCACCTCATCGAGGGGACTGGGCAAGCCTGATGTCAAGGGAGGAAGTTGGTGTTCGGGGTCGTCGATGGATGACAGGTCGGGACCACGTCGTCTCAAGGCATCGTAAGCCGTGTTCGTCGAAATGAGCCCCACCCAACTCGACAGTCTGTGGCCCCGCTTCGGATCGTAGACCCGAAGTTTGTGGAAGTCGTTCTTCACGAAATTGTAGCAGACCGTGGCCAGCAGGTCCGACTGTTCCTCTTCATCCAAGAGCACACCATGCTTGGCATAGACCTTGCGAACACAAGACAGCATGAGCCGATAGTATTTCTGATAAAACCGCTCCCAGGCTCCCGGCTTTCTCGCCAGGACGTCTCGAACGAGATCGAGCTCTGCTGCGACGTCTTTTTTCGTTCTTCCAGCCATGGCCGGGGCAGTATACCGTCAGGCCATCGAAAAAGGAAGACATCCAAGCCACCGTCACCCGAACAATCCGCCCAGCACTGCTGGCACCATGACGCGGCGATCGATTGAGCGAAAACATGGTCGCCCAATGCCCAAACAAAAAAAGAAAGCGAATCTGACCCAATCCGGAGTCTGCCAGCGGCAGGTGCTCCATCCACAGGTCTCTCTGTTCAAAGTTTCGACAAGACCCACCATCCCGGCAGGGCAGGTCGTTTCCATCCCAGATACTCCTGTGTTCGTTTCTCCCCAAAAGAAGACAGTTCCAGGATCCGCCGCCCCTTCCGCCCCCTGAAAGACGACCACCAAACCCCCTATAATTTCAATGCGTTCTAAAAATCGCGCGTTCGTCTTGCGTGATTGGCCCGGGCCTTGCGTGAAGGGGCGGCATCTTCCTCGCGACAGCCATTGGAACGACCTGGGCTGCGAGGGCAGGAGATGCCATGCTCGACATCGAGATCACGTCAGACTGCAATCTGTCTTGTCGATGGTGCTTCGTACGCAGGATGCGCGGACCGCAACACATGCCCATCCATGTCGCCCTCGACATCCTGCGAGAGGCAAGGCCCCTGCTGGGGGGAGACCTCCATCTGACAGGCGGAGAACCCCTGATCTATCCCCACCTGGACGAACTCCTCGACTCTGCCGAGGCCCTGGAATACGAGCGGCTCATTCTTAATACAAACGGCATGTTCCTCGATGAACAGCGATGTCGCACCCTCGCGTCCCGAAGGCTGCACACCACCCTGTTCGTAAGTCTCGATGGACCCAGGACACCGCACGAAGCCAACCGGGGCCCAGGCAGCTTCCGGCCCGCCCTGGAAGGCATCCTGACCGCCCTGGATCAGGGTCTGTCCGTCAATGTGCTGACAGTCGTCACCAAATCCCTCCTGCCGCACCTCGAACGATTCGTCATCGATCTATTCACCGTTGCCCAGGGCCTCGGTGGAGTCACGTTCATCCCCGTTGGAGACGTCTCCCAGGGAACATCCGAGATGAGCCGCCCACTGGATGAATCCCAACTCATCGAGCTCGTCCAGCTCAGCTCGGCCTTCCTGCTCAGCGGCGCCAATGTCCGGATCCTGGACTACCCATTGGCCAACCTGGTCTATCGGGCCATCGGGCTGCCCACCACCCTGGTGGGAAGCCACTGTAGCGCCTGTCGATCCCGTCTGTCCATCCAGTCCGACGGAACGATCACACCCTGCCACCCCGTCTGGCTGCCCCTGGGCCACTATGAACCAGGTGTCCTGGGACGCGTCCTGGATGCACCTGTTTGTCGCTCCATTGCCCACAGAGAATACGAAGGCTGCCGTCACTGCCCCGACAAACACATCTGCGGTCACTGCCGCGCCGTGGTGCTGGCATCGGGCCGCCACATATTCGGAAACGACTGGTCCTGCAAGACGCTGCGCCGCCTGCTGGCCGACAGGCCCGACCTTCCCGAAGCCACGAGTGCGGCGGCCCGGCGCATCGAAACGGGCCCACCATCGCACGAGCAGGCCTTGGACCGGCTTTTTCAGCCACTGCCTCTCGGGCCGACGCAGCGACCCGAGATCCAATGGAACACATCATCCCAACAGGAGGTACCAGGTGACCTGGCGCATCGATGAACGAATCTTGACCGCCTGGCGTCGAGTCGACGAGGATCTGACCGCTCTGCCGGGCCCACTGGGGTCTTTGTGGCATCAGTACGCGACGACCCTTGCGCACCGAGCCGCAGTAGAGGATCTCTCAAAAGCCCTCCAACGTCCCGAGGCCTTCCCATCACTGCCCCTGCTCTGGTGGACCGCCTCCCTGGTGGGCTTCGAAGACGAGCAGGCACTCGATGAGCTGTCCTACGGGACTCTGATGGGCTACCTGTTCATTCGTATCCAGGACGACGTGCTCGACGGTCACACCAAGTCCGAAAACCTCCTCGTGGCGAATGCCGCCCAGGAACGTTTCCAGGAAGTGTTTCGACGCCATTTTGGAACGAAGCACCGCTTCTGGGACATCTGGTTGTCATGGCTCGTGGATTTCAGCGCAGCCACGGCCTGGGAGATCCAGGAACACAGAAACCGGCGCCAAACATTTACGACACCGGACCTGGACCGCCTGGGAGAAAAGTTTCTCCCAGCAGCAGCACCTCCTGCGGCACTGGCCTTCACAGCAGGACGCGATGAACTCGTCAGGCCCATCCGGGAACTCGTGACCACCCTGGGCAGTGGTCTGCAGCTCATCAACGACCACCGGGGCATCCGTCATGATTTCGAAACGAACAACTACACCGCGGTGATCACCGACATCCTGGTGACCGTGCCCAAAATCCGCCTGGCAGAAGAACTGGCCTTCCCCAACAGGGCCCTGACCACCGATGCCATGGAACGCAATCTCAGGCGCGCCCGGATCTATCTCGAACGTGCCGCAGACCTCGGACGGGCCATGGGGATGTCCCAGGTCGCGGCCTATGTCCAGGAACACCAGGAGGCGATTTTAGTGGAACTGGAGCGACTCAAGAACATGCGTTCGGAATTGATCGAAAACAGCCCGGCGATTCGGGCCCAGGGGCGATCGTGAAGAGAGGATTGCACTCCATGAAACACGCAAAGCCCCTGCTCTGGCTCGTGGCATTCGACCAGCGGCCGTTCCACTACCCGCCCCAGGGGCTCCTGGTGACGGCCCAGGCCGCCAAGACAGCGGGGTGGGAAACCAGGGTCACCCAGTTCGGACTGGACGAATGGGAGCGGTACGAGACAGAGCTTCGACGACTTGAGCCCACCGCCCTGGGCATGTCTCTGTTCGCCGGACCCAGGCTCTCTGCGGTGACGAGGGCCTCGCGCATGGCGGGCACGATGGGCATCCCCGTGGTCTGGGGCGGGCCCCTGGCCGCCACTGCTCCCACGGTATGCGCCCAAGCCGACATCGCCGACCTGGTGGTGACCGGCCGATCGGAGCTCGATCCCTCCGGCTGGCTCTCCGCCCTGGCCGGCAAAACTCCCGGCAGCGGGACCGAAATCTACGAGGCGGCCACCTGCCCTCTGTCGGACCGCTTCGATCCTTTCTACCCGGACCCAACCCTGCTCGACGACCCCGAATCCTTCACCATCCCCAGGCCTCCATTTGCCGCCGTTGGGGTGGTGTCCCTCTCGCGGGGATGTCGCAGGCGATGTGCCTTTTGTGCAGCACCGGTGGTGTCGGGCGGGCGCAGCAGATACGAGCCGAAACAGGTGCTGGCCGCGGTGCGTTTCTGGCGTCAGCGCACCGCCATCGACGTGGTGGAGTTCGGAGACGACGAACTGCTCGACCCTCGATATGATGTGCGCTCCCTGGTGGAAGAGATCGGCCTGCCCTACTACGCACAGCTCCACGTCCGGACCGTCACCGAAGAGCTGGCCGATTGGCTCGTCGAATCGGGATGCCAGGGTGTCAAGCTGGGAGCCGAGTCGGGCTCGGATCGCCTGCTGGCATCCATCCGCAAGGGATGTCGCGCAGACGATATCGCCTCGGCGGTGCAGCGCCTCAGCGCCCGGGGGATCCTCACGGTTTCGACCTTCATCGCAGGCCTGCCCGGAGAGCAGGCAGCGGACCTGGCCGCCACCATGGAACTGGCCCAGGCCATGGCAGCCACCAGCCCCAGGGCGCTGGTCCGCTTCGCACACTTCACCCCGTATCCAGGAACGAACCTCTGGCAGCCGAGTCTCGACCTCGGGTTCCAACCTCCGGCTCGGCTGGAAGACTGGTCCCGACTCGACACAGCCGGCGCACAGGTTCCCTGGGTGCCGAAACGAGACATGGATGCGCTGGTGAACCGACTCAACGAACGGTTCTACCTTCAGCGCATCCATTCCTTGGCAAGAGCGAGAGCATGACCGGGCCCTCGGGGCCCTTGTGGACAACAGCGGCGACAGGATCGCCCAAACGAACGAGAGCTTCGGCTCGAAAAAAACAATGCACGGAGGTTATCATGCAGAATCAAACCGAACAGAGAAACTCCTGGACCTATTCTGAAATGGTGGGAGCCCTGCTGCGCCAGGAACGAGGAACCGACGGCACGAGGCCCATGTCCGTCATCGAACAAATCACCACCCAACTCCAGGCGGGAAAGAGCCTCGACACCATGACCCTCGATCTCACCGAGCTGGTGTCCTGCCCGGACTGTGAGCCAGGCCGGCCCTGCCCGAGCTGCCGAGCCGACCAGGCGGAGATGGACCGCGAGATACGAGACCACCTGCGCCGGGTCCAGGCCGGTGGCACGGACCTGGTGACCTATCTGTCAGAGGCCGACCAGTTCCATACCCTATGGCAAGACCGCTTCGAACACCTGCACCTGGCGGTCATGGGCGGCGAGGCTCTCTGCTGAACCAGGAGGCCAGTGAGACGAGGCTGGCCCCACTGGAAGTCGGCCCGCCCCGTTTGCGGAGGAGGCGCAGCGCCCTGCGCGGCCCCATGCCCTCCTGGGAGGCCAACGCCGCCAGGGCGCCTGCCGCCATGGGGGCAGCCGCCGAAGTGGCCTGGCCCTGCTCGATGTAGCCGCCTCCTGCTGCGCAGGACAGGGGGCCGCGCCCACCTTTCGACACGACCGACACCAGGTCCATGCCGAAACGAGGCGATCGGCGCACCAACCGCCCCTCCTCGTCGATGCCGCCCACTGAGGTCACCCCGGCCAGCCCGCAGGGCAGCACCGGCCATTGGGCGCGTGGATGCGATCCTGCGGCGGACAGGACCGCAACCCCCCAGTCACCGGCGGCCCTGGCATAGGCCTTCTCCAAAATAGAGACGGCATCTTCGTACTGCTCCTGCAGGGCCCGGCCGAAGCTCAGATTCGTCAGCGACACCTGCTGACTGAAGATCCATCCAAGGGCGGGGCGCTGGATTTGCCGACTGCGCAGCCCATCGAGAGCCCGACAGAGGATGCGCAGCCTGTCGGGCCGAAACCCCGCCCGAGGTCCGGGCCAGAGATGGATGGGCAGGATCCTGGCACCAGGCGCCAGCCCGGGTCGCCTTCCCGCCTTCTGGTCCCAGCCTACCACCAGCCCCGCGCTGCCCGTTCCGTGATCGTCGGGCAAGACGGGCTGGCTGTCGTACCAAGGCAGGCGCCAGGCTTCCAGTGGTTCGAGACAGCGGCCAGACAGCGCGGGATGGGATCGGTCCACCGGGTGATCCGCCAGGGCCACCACCAGCCCTGTTCCCAGACGCCCCTCGGGATCGATCCGGTCGGGGTCGCCGCCCAGGATTGCCGAGACCCACCAGGGAGCGTCCCAATCGACGCCTCCCGCCAATGGGCCCTCCATGCGGCCTTCGGACCAGTCCACGATGACCGAGAGCCCAGCCTCACCGAACCGCTGTCTCAGCGCCGAGGCTGCAGCCGCCGGACCGTCGCAGTCCAGGACCGACACCAGGGGATCGAGTGGCAGATCCGCATGGACCTGGCCCAGATTCTCGAGAAACAAGGCCGGTATTGCGTCCGACGCCTCGGACCTGCCATCCCCAGCCCAGGCCGACGACAGTCCCAGCTCCGCCAGGACCTCCTCGAAGAGCCGCAGCCCATCTCCTGTCCGATCTCCAAGATCCACGAGCAGGGGGATGCGGTCCTTCGGCATCATGGAACCCTACTCCTCGTCGTCGTCGTCGAAGGCCTCGCTGTCCGCCTTGTTCCTCGTGATGAGATCGAACCCGGAGCGGTGGGCCATCTTGTAGAGATAGCCCCGGGACAGACCGGTCCGTTTGGCAATCATTGAAACATTGCCCTGGCAACGGCGATACCAGTAGTCCAGAAATGCCCGCTCGATGACCCCGATGGCCTGCCATTTGGCCCGGTCGCGGGCCCGCTTGAGTTCCGCCGCGTCCAGGGGAATCCAGCCCCGCTGGATCCTGGCATGGTCGTCGGCCATGTCGATGACCTTGCGCCTGGCGGCCTCGGCCTCGCCCCTGAGCCCTATGGCCTCCGCCAGCCTGGGCAGGTCCTCTGCCAGCACGAGGTCGTGGCGCACCATGGCGGCGGCCTTTCTCGTAATGTTTCTGAGTTCGCGCACGTTGCCCCGAAACGGCAGCTCCACGAGAGCTTCCACGGCATCCTGGGAAAAGGTGAGCCCCGGGCGTTTGTACGCGACTCTGGCCTGGCGGAGAAAATGTTCCAACAAGAGAGGGATATCCTCCTGCCTCTCGCGCAGAGACGGGATGTGCAGCTCGAGCACGCTCAGCCGGAAAAAGAGATCTTCGCGGAAGTGCCCCTGGGCCACCATCTCCCGAAGGTCCCTGTGCGTGGCTGCCAGCACGCTCGCCGACACGCGCCGCTCCCTGGTCCCACCCACTCGCCGGACCACGCCCTCTTCGAGGACGCGGAGCAACTTGACTTGAAGGTCCCAACGCAATTCGCCGATCTCGTCCAGGAACACCGTTCCCCCGGAGGCTCGCTCGAAGGCCCCGGGGAAATCTCGAACCGCACCCGTAAACGCTCCACGTTCGTGTCCGAACAACTCGTTTTCCACGAGGGTCTCGTTGAGCGCGCCGCAGTTGATGGCCACGAAGGGCGCACGGATTCCGTTGCGAATCCGGTGGATCCTGCGGGCCACCAGTTCCTTGCCCGTACCCGTCTCGCCTTGAATGAGCACGGCATCGGGGACCCTGGCGATACGCTCCACGGTTTCGAGCAGGCGCTCCATTTCCGGGTTCTGCGTGATGATGTCGTCTTCGAGGCCCATGGTGTTGAGCTGAAGCTTGAGCCTGGTATTTTCCTCCTGGAGTTCGCTCGTATGCGCCTTGAGGTGGGAGACCTCCTCGACACGCTTGACCGCATCCCGGTATGCGTCCATGCCGGCCTCAGCATCCCTCATGAGCCGATCCACGTCCCAGGGCTTCTCGATGTAGCGATGCACCTGTCCCATGTTGATGGCATGTGCCATGGCCTCGAAGTCGGAATACCCGGTGAGCAGGTAGCGGATGGTATAAGGAGACCTGCGCCGAATCTGGGCGAGCAGCTCGGCTCCCTCCACCTCCGGCATACGCTGGTCGACGATGGCCAGGCCCACCTCGTGGTTTTCTACCACCTGCATGGCTTCCTGCGGATCGGTGACACCGATCACCGGAGCCAGGGTTTCCAGGGCGGCCGACAGGGACCGCACCGCACGCTCGTCGTCGTCTACCACGAGAATTTTTTCGCGAAACTTCTTGGGAATCATGGTCATGGTCACTCCTCCTCGAGGGAACCGGCAATGGGCAGGCGAACGCGGGCCACGACGCCTGCAGACCGGCGGTTTTCTACTGTGATCTCGCCGCCGTGGGCCTCCACGATGATCCGGGTGATGGAGAGCCCGAGGCCCATGCCCTTGCCCGGCGGCTTGGTGGTAAAGAATGGATCGAAAATGGAATCCCGCACATCCTCGGGCAGTCCCGGACCGTCATCTTCCACGAGGATATCCACAGAGTCCCCCACGCTCCTGGTCCGAACCAGCACCCTGCCTCCGGCAGGGCTGGCATCCATGGCGTTGGAGACCAGGTTCAAAATGACCTGGTTCATCTGGACCGGCTTGGCGAGCACTGGAGGCACGTCTCCAAGGTCCGCCTCCAGGCGCACGTCGGACCGGGCCACCCGGTCCAACATCTTGAGCGTTTGGCGCACCGAGTCATTGATGTCGGTGCGCAGCAGGTCGAGATGGTCCAAGCTGGCAAAAGTCCGCAGGTTGGCCACCACCTCGTGCATCTGGTCCGCCCCCTGCTCCACGTCCCGAACCAGCGCCGCAAGCTCGGGCCTGTCGCCCAGTTTCCTGCCCACGATCTGGGCGTTGGCCTTGATATACCCGAGAGGCGTGTTCAGTTCGTGGGCAAGCCCTGCGGCAAAGGTCCCGAGCACCGCCAGGCGACCGCTGTGGATCACCTGTGCCTGCATGGATCGGACCCGTTCCAACAAGAGCCGGTGCTGGATTCGATCCAGGGCCGATGCCAGGGCGCCCGATGCGCCCAGAAGGGCCGAAACCATGTCCTGGGACCAGCCACCCCGATGGTCCGCCGGCCCGGCGGCCAGCAATCCCAGCCGCCTGGATCCGGCGGACAGAAGAAGCAGCGCCACGGGACTGGGCTTGCCCAGGCCCTCGGGCAGCGCCCATCCCTCCCGTTTCTCGGGAAAGAGGATCCCTGGATCGAGCTCTTCGAGAAACGAGCAAGGAATCCCGGCTGGAGCCCGATCCCATGCCCCCACGACATAGGCATGGCAACGCTTGTGGGCGTCCTGGCCAAGGGGGTCGGCCACGAAGATCGCACAGTTCTTCAACGCCAGGGCTTCCGCCAGCTCGGCCGCGGTGGTCTGCGCCACGTCTTCGACCTTGTCGAGGGAAGCCAGTCTCCCCGCCAGGGCCTGAAGTCGCCGCGAGGCACCAAACCGGTTGCGTCCCGCCAGTCTGTCCAGCAGCTCCTCCACCCGGATCTGCCCTGGAAGCATGAGGAGCACCACCAACAAGACCACGAGCAAAAAACCCGGGTTGGCCCAGCTCGCCAGGGCGCCTCCCAGCATCCCCACGATCCGTGCGTAGCCGATCACCAGCACGGGAAGCAGCAGCCCCCCGAGCAGGGAACGGCGCACGATGGGATCGATGTCGAAGAGCCGGTCGCTGTGCACCGCCATGAGCACGGCCACGGGGAACATCAGACTCGACAGGGTCATGAGGTCCACCGACAAACTCCTGATGACATCCAACCAGGGCAAGAGCGCAAGCCCGTAGACCACCACGAGCGTGGCCACGGGAATCCCGCCGCCCCACAAGAGCCACTTGATTTGTTTGCGACGCAGCACGCCGGAACTGCGTCGGTACTGCACCAGCAACAGCGCCATGCCCACGGCATAGAGCCCCGGCGCAAAGAAAAGAAACAGGCGGCCTCCCAGACGAAGCGAATAGGCAAGGGAGACGGACAACGCCAGACCAACGCCCAGCCAGGTCACCGCCCGCTCACCTTTCCAGCCCGGAAAAACGAAAGCCACCACAAAAGAAACCATGGCCGCAGCGGCCAGGTTGAAGAGCAGATCACCCAGTCCGTAGCTGAGCAAAACCTCGGCCTGGGAGAGCACCAAGAGCCGCGGGAGCTGGACCAACGCCTGGGTGAAAAGAAAGCCTTGGAAGAGGATGACATAGACGAGCAAACGCCGAGCCGGTACGTTGTCGGGCCTTTTGAGTACCAAAACCAAGCCCAGGAAGAAAAAAGCAAACCCCACCACAGTGGACAGAAATCCGCTGCGAAGCCACTCTGCCAGGGGTGTGCGCGTCGCAACCAACACCACCCGAGCGCTGCCCTGCGGCGTCCGAAAGCGGAGGCGGGCCCTGGTCCCAGGCCGCAGATGGCTTCCGAGCCACCGGTGCCACCGACGCCACACAGCCAACTCCCGCCGCGTCCTGACATTGTCCACGGGACGATAAGCTCCAGTGGGCGGCCTTCGATCCGCCACCGAGACCAGTTCCCAGCCGGCCTTCACCCCCAGTCGTGCAGCCGGCGAATCGGAACGCACCGACACGACGGGCAGACCTCGTCCCCTGCCGTCCTGATCCCCCACCACGAGCCCAAGATACCCAGTGTCCCAACGAAGCCACACTCCCCAGACGAGCAGGACCATCGAAGCCATGGTCCAGGCCGATGCTGAAGCCACCACGACCCGCATCGGCCACAGTTTCCGCCCGCTCCCCCACCCGGCTGACCTGCTCATGTGGACCATGGCCTGTCCTGTGCGTCTGATGCGGCTTTGTCTCCAACCTGTATTCCCGGGAGCACAAGCCCCTGCCCTGGATCTTGTCCCACGGAGATGGGCTATCTGTCAAGCGTATCGATACTGGAGACAGTTGTCTTCGCCGCAGGACCATGGCCCCCACAAACAGAATAAGCACCACCAGGAACACCCCCGAAGAGAACCCTGATTGCGTAACAATATCCATGGATTACAGACAACAAGGCGATCACCCATTCAGCGGCCAATGCCTGGCAGAGTTCTTGCTTAGACAGACAACTGCAGAGACATTTTTTTGAAATCAGGTCAATCTTGAAGGCTGCCGACGGCATTTTTCGCACAGTGTCGTCCAAAACGAACACAAGTTTGGAAAATTCCATGCCACGACAATTCCCGGATTCCTGGGCAAAGGCCCTGGGAGCACTCCCTGTCACCGTTGCACTGTCGGATTCCGGTCACATCGTCGCTGTCACAAACGACATGGGGAGGCAACTGGGGGTCCCTGGCCTAGACCTCGTGGGAAGGACCTGCCGTGACATCCTGGCCCCGTTCCTCCCCGACTGCAGCGACTGTCCAATGAATCAAAACCTCGGGCCCGTCACGGAACCGAACGAAAAGGAGGCGCTGGAATACCCGCAGGGCAACCCCGGCCCAACGCGCCGGCCTCTCTGTCTCCCGCTCGATGGCGAACGGCAGGGGTTCTATGTCCACCTCCTGTATTCGAGCCTGGATGCAAGCCGTCTGCTCACCCTGCTGGCCACCATGGATCGACTCCACCTCGTGGAAGACCGCATGGCCTTTCTCGTCCACGAACTCAACAACTACCTCACCGCCATCGCCGGCCATGCCGAGTTGATCCTCGCCAACGATCCCCGCTCTGCCAGGGAGCATGCCGGCGTGATCTTTCGAACCGTGGATCGCTGCCACCAAATCTTGATCAAGGCGAGGGGCTGGCGCTCGGCCGCCCCAACCAGAACGAACCAAATCTCTCCACTCCAACAGGTGGTTCAGGAAGTCCTGGAAACCTGTCGATTCGCCCTGCAACTCAACAAGGCCAACATCGTGGTCGACATCGAAGAGGATCTGCCGGCTGTGGCCATGGACAGCACAGAGCTGCTCCAAGTCCTATCGAACCTCGTGATCAATGCAGCCCAGGCAGGACGACACAACAGCCTGCAGACCCAGATCACCCTCAAAGCGCGGCGACGAGGAGATCGCATCCGCATCGAAGTCTCTGACAACGGCCCAGGCATCCCCGATGATGTCAAGGAATTGATCTTCGAACCCTATTTCACCACCAAAGCCAAAGGCACCGGCTTGGGTCTCGCCCTGGCCAAGGCGCTGGTGGAACGGGCCGGCGGAACGATAGAAGTCTCCAGCAGGGAAAAGGGCGCAACCATGGAGGTCTCTCTACCCATCGCACAGCCCCGACCCGCGCTGAAACAGCCTACCACAGGTCCCGGCCGGTGAGCTTTTCCTCGAGATCGTCGGCCAGGACGGTGAGGGCATGGATGGGCACCATGAGTTCGTCGAGGTCCATGGTGTCGAGCAGAGCCGTATGCCTGGCCACGTAAAAGTCTTCAGCATCCAATGCCAGGCTGCCCACCACGAGAGATGCATTGAATCGACAGGCCTCGGCTGGTTCGAGGAGGGCTTTGCGACAAATCCTCGTCTCGAAAGCAATCCATTGTCGATCGAAGGCCTCGAAAAGGGAAATGGAAATGTGCTGCCTGCGATTGTTGTCGAACTCCATGAGCAGGCCCATGGACCGATCGTCGTCATCCACGACCCGATAGTGGTCGCGCAAAAAGCCGCGAATGTCATCCCAGGATGGCATGTGCCGCTCCGCTCCTCATCGAACGACGAAGGGTGCCGAACAAATGAACCGACTCGAACCCCTGGGACGCTCGAACCCCCAGGGGCCCTCCCTGGCCTGGCAGCGTTTGTCGAACAGGGCCACGCAAACCCGGTACCGACCAGGGGCCACCGGGGCCGCCTTGACGCACTGTCGCCGCACCATCTCGGACCAAACCACGACCCAATCTCCCTGGAGGAGTCGGCACATGGGAGAACGCTTCGTGACGAAACGATATCCTCCCTCCGGTCTCTCTTCCATGACCGGACATTCTTTTCTCGGATTGTAGGCCGCCACCTCACGCCATTTGCCCCCTGCGAAACGCTGGATCCGCAGAAAAGACCCCACTGATCCCCGAGCCACGTTCACGGTGACCCGCACGGATTGTCCCCGCCTGTATTTCGACGCATCGACAGAAACGGTCCCCTTGACTCCATGGGCCGCCCCACAACCGGTCAGACCAGCCAGAAGCCCCATCACAACGATCCGGCGCATCATCCACCTCCGTGTCGCACATTCCACGCAGAGTCACCGGCCCCTCGTCGAGGCCTGGATGTCATCTGGATGTAACCTAGAGAGATTCCTCCCTCTCGTCAACAGACTGTTTGCAATCTGCTTTTTTCGCCCCGACACACAGAAGCCGGTCGCCGGCCCATGCCACGCTGACATCGAGCGAGGCACCACCACATCGAACCGGCATCACTGACATCGAGCCACGCACCACCGACAAAAACTGGCATCCCTGACATCGAGCCACGCACCACCGACAAAAACTGGCATCCCTGACATCGAGCCATGCACCACCGACAAAAACTGGCATCCCTGACATCGAACCAGGCACAACCACACCTAACCCGGCACAACCCATATCGAATCAAGCACAACCCGCATCAAATTTCTGACACACAAACCCACACAAGCCATTGATTTCTTGAGCCGACCAGGACAGTCAGCCTGACGATTGCCCCCAAATGTGCCGAAGAGCAGGGGCCGAAATCCAGGTCCCAGGTCCTCGACAATCCAGGTCAAGGCCGTCTGCGCGCCATGCTCCCAGTGGCACGGGACATGCTTACTGAAAAGACTGTCCTGGCCGCAACCCGAGTTCCCAGTCACAAGACATGCTCGGACAACCCGGTGACAACCCAAACGACGGCCTAGACACAGCCGCCGTGGCATACCAGAATCGACCGAGGAGAATACAATGAAACCCATCAAACATCGCAATCACACCTTTCTCGTACCGGTCCTCATGGGAGGACTCGCTGTCGGATCCTTGTTTTCCGCTTGCACTGGAACGGGGATTTCGAGCCAACCGACAACGACTCAATCGGACAAACAGCGCATCATGGCACCAAACGTTCCGCAAGCCGACATGTCTGGTCTCGTGGCAGGAGAGCAGGCCTTTGCAGAAGACCTGGCCATGAGACTCGGTGCCGAAGGTGGTCCTCGACTTTTCTTTTCTCCCCTGAGTATTTTCGAGGCCATGGGGATGGTCCATGCCGGTGCCAGGGGAGACACAGCCGAACAGTTGGCCAGCGGACTGCATTTCGACCTGCCCACCGATCGCCTCTTTCCCGCCATCGACGCCCTGGACCTGGCCTTGGCCAGCCGTGGGGCAGGTGCCCAGGGCAAGGACGGACAGCCCTTCAGGCTTCGCGTCGTCAACGCAGCCTGGGGTCAGACCGGGTATCACTTCGAACAGGACTATCTCGACACCTTGGCTCTCTACTACGGGGCGGGTATGTTCCTGGTGGACTATGCAGGGGACACAGAGGGGGCTCGACGGCAAATCAACACCTGGGTTGCGGACGAAACCGAGCAACGCATCCAGGATCTGATCCCCCAAGGCATCTTGTCACCACTGACAAGACTGGTGCTCACCAACGCCATCTACTTCAATGCGGCCTGGAAGTATCCCTTCGAAAAGGATGCCACAAATGCAGCAGACTTCACTCTCCAGGACGGTACTCAGATCATGGTGGACATGATGCACGAACTCGAAAGCCTCGGCCACGTCCGGCTGTCCGACCTGGACGCAGTGGAGCTGCCCTACGATGGAGATGAGGTGAGCATGATCGTCATCCTCCCGGATGCCGGCCGATTCGACGCGGTGGAGGCAGACCTCGCAAACAGACTCCCTGCCATCCTCCAAGGGCTCCAGGTCAAGCAGGTGGAGCTTTCACTACCCAAGTTTCGCTTCACGTCCACGCTTCGGATAGACACGTATCTCAAGGACATGGGTGTCGAGGACCTCTTCGACCCAACGGCCGCCGATCTCTCAGGCATGGACGGCCGCCACGACCTCTACGTGTCCGCCGTGCTCCACAAGGCCTTCGTGGCAGTGGACGAAGCCGGCACAGAAGCTGCTGCTGCCACCGCCGTGGTGGTGGGCACCACGGGCATCCCCGAAGTGGATGCCACCGTGACCGTGGACCGGCCGTTTCTCTTCGTGATCCGAGACATCCCCACCGGCGCCTTCTTG
>CAZIJS010000005.1:0-10218 GCA_964539505.1 uncultured Myxococcales bacterium | reverse complement strand
CCGCCGGCCTGCATCTGGATTTGCCTCCCGATCGTCTCTTTCCCGCCATCGACGCTCTGGACCTGGCCCTGGCCAGCCGAGGAGCAGGCGCCCATGGGAAAGACGGCGACCCCTTCAGACTCAGGGTGGTCAATGCGCTTTGGAGCCAAATGGGATTCTCCATCGAGCAGGACTTTCTCGATACCCTGGCGCTCTACTTCGGAGCCGGCGTCTACCTCGTGGACTACGCACACGACACCGAAGGTGCAAGAAAACTGATCAACGACTGGGTGGCATACCAGACCGAGCAACGCATCCAGGACCTGATTCCCAAAGGCGCCCTGTCGACAATGACGAGACTGGTGCTCACCAATGCCATCTATTTCAACGCGGCATGGCGACTTCCTTTCCAGAAGGGCTCTGTGAGGCCAACCGAGTTCACTCATCTGGACGGCAGCAAGGTCACAGTAGATATGATGCACGAAACCACGGATTTGCGGCACGCACGGCTCGCAGACCTGGACGCGGTGGAACTTCCCTACGACGGCAACGAAGTGAGCATGATCATCATCTTGCCCGATCAGGGCCAATTCGAAACCGTGGAGGCAAATCTGGCCGACGAGATACCGCGCATTCTACAGAGTCTCCAACTCAAACTGGTGGCGCTCTCTCTGCCCAAGTTTCAATTCACGACGGACCTCTCCCTGCAAACGGCTTTGGAGGACATGGGCATCTACGACGTTTTCTCTTCCTCTGCCGACTTGTCAGGGATCAATCCAACAGAGCCAATCTCCGTGTCCAGGGTGATTCATAAGGCGTTCGTGGCAGTCGACGAAGCCGGCACAGAAGCTGCGGCTGCCACAGCCGTCGTGTTGGACGCCGGTCTGGCCGAGCCCACCCCACCAGATGCCACCGTGACCGTGGACCGGCCGTTTCTCTTCGTGATCCGAGACATCCAGACTGGCGCATTCTTGTTCATGGGCTCGGTTCGCGACCCCTCTGCCCAGAACTGATCCCCATCGATCCGACATCTCCAGGGTAGGTTGCGGCCTTTGCAGGGAAAGGGTGACGCCAGGCGCCTTGTCATGATATCTTGGGACGGTATCACCAGCCACGCGAGGTTTTCTATGGCCCGTTCGATACGACAATCCCGACGATTGCGGGAGCGGCTGGGACTGCTGGCTGCAACCACGGCCCTTTTCGCCCTTTCATCCGCAAGTCGGGCCACGGTCCTGCGATCGCAGTCCATCCAATCCTTGACCAGGAGCGCGGACATGGTGGTCCGAGCCAAGGTGGTTTCGGCAACCAGCCTTTGGCGAGGCTCTCGAATCTACACCAGGGTCTCCGTCCAGGTCGCAGAGCGCTGGTTTTGTGGGCCGTCTCCCATAATCCGTTCGAGTTCGTGCAGGGCCAAGCAGCTCGACATCTGGACCCTTGGAGGAAAGGTGGGCCGGGTGGAACAGAAGGTGTTTGGCGCTCCCAGACTCCGGAAGGGATCCGACCTGGTCCTCTTCCTCTCGAAACGCAAAGGAGGTCTGTTCGTCACCGGCATGGCCCAGGGTGCCTTCCTGCTCCAAAAACGAGGAGCCACAACATGGGCCGTCCGCCGCCTGGGAGGGGTTCGATGGAAGGGACGGCCGCCGGCGCCCCGCATGCCGCTCCATCGACTCGAGGCCCTGGTCCGCAAGGCACTGCAATCCCGAAGGGGACCCAGACCATGACGGCAGACCGGAACAGCCTCGCTGTTTGCCTCCTGCTGGCGACGCTGCCGGTTGGCAGCCCGGCCCTGGCCTACGTGCGCACCACCAACGAGCAGGGGACGCCCATCTCCTGGCAGGAGTCCTGCATTTTCCTGAGCCCAGATGCCGCAGGGTATCCGGAAGTTGGTCCCGAAAACACGTTGGAGGCCGTGACCGCGGCTGTCAACACATGGAATGAAGCAGCAGCAGCGTGCCAGGCGAGCATCACGTTCCAACTCGAAGACCCACAAGAAGGACTGCATGCAGGATTCAACCCGAAGGGCAAAAACAAGAACGTGATCGTCTGGCTGTCAAACCACTGGGGCAACGAGGAGACCGACTACGATCCCCAGGCCCTCGCCTTGACGACCTTGACGTTCGTTTCCGACGCAGGAGACAAACAAGACGGCCGCATTCTGGATGCAGACATCGAATTCAACGGGGTTGTGCATCGATTCACCACCGACCCATCACGAGACAACGACGCCTACGACATCCAAAATGATTTGACCCATGAACTCGGCCACGTCCTGGGGCTGGACCACACCTGCTACGATGGTTGGTTCGCACAGAGACCCAGCGATGACCAGGGTCGGCCGATCCCTGATTGCAATCCCGCCTCCAAGCTGCCAGTCGAGGTCAAAGAAGCAACCATGTATCCCTACTCGGATCCAGACGAAATCACGAAGAGAACCCTCGAGCAAGACGACGAGCGGGGTGTCTGCGGCATCTACCCTCCAGACCGAAACGCCGGGCCCTGCCAGCCCGTGGACCTGAGCAGGGACGGCTGTGGCTGCCGCACCGGCGGGCAGCCAGACGCTGTTCTCTGGCTTGCACTCCTGGCACTTTCCTTGGCAGGGGGAGCCAGGAGACATCGCAGGGGGGATCATGAAAGTCGCAGACATCGAACCGAGACGAGTCCTCGACAATGAGCGTGTTTGTCCCCGGCCAGCCGCGCGGCGAAATACGCGACGAAAGAGGGTTGACGAGATCGATCTCACTGTGTATCGCTGGCCGAGATTCGATGACGAGGCTCTATGGTTCTACCGGGGAGGAGGACCCAGTCGACAAAATTCGTCATACCTGGAAAAGCGCCCCGGCAATGGAATGGCCCGGGCGTCGGAGAGGTTGACGACATGATGCCGCAAAGCAGACGAAAAACCGAAAACATGACCCATCGCACGGTAAAATCGAGAAAAACACGGCTCGTGTCGTATCCGCCAAGACTGGGGTGGATCTCGAAAAAGAGAGCATTTCTCTGGATGACGGCTTGCGCAGTGCTGGTGACGACTCACGCCTGTGGTCCTACGAGGGATCGAAAGGTGGCCCGCTCCTTTTCCGACGATTTCGAGCGCACCAATCTCGGGCCGAACTATTTCGATACCATTGGTCGCTATCGGATCATCAACGGATGGTTGAACATCGAAAAAGCGTACAACAATCCGTTGTGGCTGGTGCGAAGACTCCCAAAAGACGTCCAGGTGGACCTGGACGTGAAGTCTCGGACAAAGGACGGCGACATCAAAATCGAAATCTTCGGAGACGGCCGATCCTTTGCCAAAGATCGCGGGGCCTATGTGGCCACGGGATACGTGCTCTGCATGGGCGGCTGGAACAACACCGAGTCGTTCATCGCCAGGCGATTCGAACACGGACGTTTCGGCAGAAAAAGACAGGACATCGTCCTGCGAACCGATGTGAAGGTGGTCCCAGACAAAGTCTACCACTGGCGGATCATTCGCAGGGGCGGGCGCCTGGAATGGTACGTGGATGGGGAGTTGTTCCTGAGCTATGACGACCGCGACCCGCTCAGCGGACCGGGACACGATCACTTGGGGTTCAACAACTGGCAGTCGGATCTCTGGTTCGACAATCTCACGATCAAGGCACTGTGAGACTGGGACGGAGCAGCTTTGTGCAGGACCATGAAATGGGTGGGAGAACAGCGTGACAGAACGGTTTGGACGATATGAGCTGATCACCCGTATCGGGCAAGGGGGCATGGCAGAGGTGTATCTGGCCAAGGCCTCCATGGCCGAGGGCCTGTATAAGCTCCTCGCGCTGAAAAAGATTCACTCTGCTTTTTCAGACAACGTCCAATTTGCCTCCATGTTCGTGGAAGAAGCCAAGGTCGCCGCTGGTCTCAACCATCAAAACATCGTCCAGGTCTTCGATTTCGGCCGGCTCGACGACACCTACTACCTCGTCATGGAATACGTCGATGGCCTGGACCTGGGACAGGTGCTTCGAAAGCTGAGACACGACGAGACCACGATATCACCTGGGCTGGCAGCCTACATCGTCCAACGAGTGGCCGCCGGACTGGACTATGCCCACCGGAAAAAAGACCCTCGGGGCCGGCCGCTCGATATCGTGCATCGAGATATCAGCCCGCAAAACATTCTGGTTTCCTTCGACGGTGCCGTCAAAATCACCGATTTCGGGATTGCTCGAGTTCGAGGCCACCAAGAAGAGGAAGGCGTGGTCAAGGGGAAATTCGCCTACATGGCTCCAGAACAGGCCATGGGCCAGTCAGTGGACCAAAGAGCCGATGTCTATTCGGCCGGGGCCGTCCTCTACGAACTCCTCGCGGGGAAATCGCCATTCGGACACCTCAAGGGCAAAGAGGTCCTGGATGCCGTGCGTCATTCGGAGATCCCCTCGCTGCTGGATCGCGCTCCCGACGTGCCGGAAGAATTGGCACGCATCGTCACCTTGGCCCTGGCAAGAAACCCCGACCAGCGGTACCAATCCGCCAAGGAACTCCAAGCAGAGCTGGTCCGATTCCTCTTTTCCCATCACAACGTCTCAGGGGAAATCGTAGACTCCGAGGCCTTGGCCAATTTTATGGATTCCCTGTTTCCCGACCACCTTTCCATCGAGACCCGGGTGCAACAAGACAAGCCCCCCCCGGAAATTCTGCCGGCCCAGGCCTCCATCGTGGCATCCCACGGAGAGGATCTCCGTGATACGAGCGTGGTGATGGAGAAAAAGAAGGTGGTGATCGCCAGGGTCCTCTACCGGGGCATCGAAGAAATCTCTCTGTCCTCCGCGCGTCGCCGGGACCGCTTCCTGAGACTCATGCGTCAAAGAGCCGAAGACACGGCCTACAGGCTCGAGGTGATCCTGGACAGCACCGACCAGGATGGCCTGACCTTCGTCGTGGGACTGCCCGAATCCGGGGAACAAGACGCCTCTCGATCCGTGGCTCTGGCACGCACCTTGTTGGAGGTGGCCGAACAACTTCGCACGGACATCGATATCCCGGTACGACTCAGCGTCGGGCTGGTCCGGGGCCAGGCCGACGTGAAGCGCAGCTCCAAATTCGGCTTCAAATATCGGCTCACGGCTCTGCTCACGAAAGCGGCGACGGCTCTCGCATCGAAAGCCGCTCCCACCAGCATCCTGGTCGGGGGAGGTGTCTACAGCGCAGCACGATTGGACTGGGAGTTCGAACCAGCCGGCTCTCTCGAGTTGTCTTCGAGTTCACGGCCTTTGTCCGAGCCTGGAGGCACATCCGGACACACGCTGGAAACATACCGCCTGCTGCGGCCCCGGCCGCGACGGGAGGAACCAAGCGGTGCCATGAACCTGGCGGCGTTCGGCCGAGACATCCAGCTCCGCGAACTCCAGCATGCCTACCGGGATGCCGTGGTGGGCTCCAGAACGAGGGTCGTAGCAATCGAGGGCGAAGCCGGGGTGGGCAAGCGCGGGCTGGTGGAGTATTTTACCAAGCATATCGAGCCCCCGGCCACCAAAGTCCTCTGGGCCACAGCCCGTCAGTGGGACCAGAACATGCCCTTCGCCTTGATGTCGGACTTGGTCCAGGACATCCTCGGCCTGGAAGAAGGCCTGCGCGATCCCACGGTGGTCGGACCTCGCATCCAGGAAATGCTCAACAGCCTCTGGCCCGACGGGGGCCGCGACATCGCGGACCATCGCCGCGTCCTGACCCTGCTGGTGCAAGGTCCTGACGCCGTGGACAAGGAGCTGCCCGATGACCCGAAATTGCGCCAGCGCATGGTGGGCCGCACCCTCCACCAGATCCTGGCCCGCATGGCCCGTAGCGGCCCGGTAGTGGTGGTCCTGGGCGAGTTCCAGTGGGCCGATGCCGGCAGCAGGCAGCTCTTCTCGAGATTCCTCGACAGGCTTCCGGACAGACCCCTGCTCATCCTGCTGACCACCAGGCCGGATCAGGACAACGAACTCCTTCAGAGATCCGAAGTGGACATCATCCGGCTCGAAGAACTGGGTCCAACAGAGGCCAGGGCATTGGTCGAGTCCCAATTTGCGGATCCCAAAGCAGCCGCGCCGCTCATCGACAAGGTCCTGGCCAAGGGTGCCGGAAACCCCTATTTTCTCAGGGCCATTCTCGATGACCTCGTGGAACGAGGCACCTGCAGACGCGAGGGCTCTCAACGAGATGCCAGGCTCGTCTGGACCCGAAAAGACGGCGCCATCCAGATACCAGCCACAGTGGAAGCAGTCATCTCCGCCCGTCTCGATCGGCTCGACACCCAGTTGCGATCCGTGCTGCGCAAGGCCTCTGTCCTCGGACGAACCTTCACCAAGAGTGAACTTGCACAACTGGCCGGCAGGGAGGTAGGAGAGGAACTCGACGAACTGATACGCCGTGGCCTCCTCGAACACACGGAAGGCGATGAATACCACTTCGCCAGGCAGGTGGTTCTCGACGTGGCCCACAATGGCCTGACCGCAGCCGAAGCCAGGCTCCTGCACAAGGCCGCAGCCGACATGCTCGAGAAAAGGCCAGCCGGGCCGGGCCGGAGTGCCAAAATCGCACAGCACTTGCTCCAGGCAAAGCAACTCTCCGAAGCGGCCGAGGCTTTCACGCGCGCTGGTTTCGAATCGAAGCATCTCTATCTCTACCGGGAAGCGTACCAGCATTTTACGGCGGCCCTGCGCTGTGGCAATCTGGACCGAAACCAGGAGTTCGAAATCCACCTGGCTCTGGAATCCATCCTGAGCACCTGGGCTCGAAGAAATGAACAAATCGACCAGCTCCGGATTCTCGATTCGCTGGCTCGAAATGCCCTGGAGCGCACCAAGGTGGCGATCCGATGGATGGCATACCACCGGGCGGTGAGCCAGCCCAAGAAGGTAATCGACGTCTATACTGCCGCCAGGAGCCAGGCCGAAGAAGCCGGCGACCCCGAACTGCTGGCTGAATTCCTCGTCTATCTCTCGCGGGCCCTCATCGAAACGGGGGAGTATACAAAGGCCCTGCAGGCCGTGGCAGAGGCGCGATCCCAGGCATCTTCAGGAGGACAGGCCACCAAGACATGGGGAGATCTCTTCTGGGCGGAAGGCAATGCCTTTTTCTATCTCGGCGAATACGGAAAGGCTGCCGGCGCATACAAAAAGTCCATCGATGTGTTTCGTGCCCTGGGCCGACGTCTCGAGGAAGCCGTCATCTTGAACAACCTGGGCTTTATGTACTATGCCGTGGGTGAGTTTGTCGAGGCGATCAACTATCTCAAAAAGTCGTATGAGATCTATCGCGAAGTGGGCGACAAAAGCTCTATTGCCTCCACACTCTCGAACCTGGGACAAGTCTATGCAGCCGTCGGCCAGCAAGAAAAGGGCCTGACCTATCTCAAAAAGGCACAAAGCCTCTGCCGAACGAATCAGGACGCCAGCTTCGAGGCGGACGCCGCGATCTCCATCGGCCAGGTGCACCTCGCCCGCAACGAGACGGCTGAGGCCCTCGAAGCCATCGAACACGGGCTGAAACTCGCCGAAGGCGCTGAGTCTACCTACGACGTCGTCCGGGCGAAGATTTACTATGCACTCGCATTGAGCCAGCTCGGGCCCCGGTTCGATCCCACCAAGGCATATGAACAGGCCATGGAGGCGGTCACGGCGAGCAGAAAGGCCAGGATGCCTCAGGGAGAAGTCTTCGCTCTCTCCGCCGCAGCGCAGGCCAAGGCAGCCACAGGCGACATGGAGGGAGCCGTGGGCCTGTCGGCCCAGGCCGTGGCGCGTCTGACCACGGCAAGTCACGTGGCGGAAAGTGAAGTCATCCACTTCAACCACGCAAAGTTGCTCATTCAGGCAAGCCGACGCGACGAAGCTCTGCCATACCTGGAGAAAGCATTCCAGGCGGTCTTGATCAAGGCCCGAAAAATTCCCGATAAGCAGCTCCGCCAGTCCTATCTTTCGGTGTCCCCTGTCTGCGACATCGTGGAGACCTACAAGAAACAGTTTCCAGGCCAGGCCTGAAATCCCACTCATTCCACCAGCGGATCTTCAACCGTAATCTCCAAGGGGCCCATCACGACATCGACCCGGCAGGCCGCCGGCAGACGGAGCACAATGGCACCCTCGACTTTTGGCAGGGGCCTGGACATGCCCTTTTGGCGCACCTGGGTCAGAGACAACGTCTGTCCGCCCAGTCGAAGAGACCCTGTTACCCCGGGAGGCAAACGGAGTTCGAGCCCGAAGTCGGTGGCTCTGAGCAGGGGCCATTCGCCCTGGGAGAGGAGAGCTGCATCCACAGGGATTGTGCACCTGCCGGTTTCTCCAATGAGTAACCGGCGAGACCGGCGCATCCGAAAAGAATCCACCGTGGCCACCAGGCCCGCGGCAAACGCAACCAACAGGAGGGCCAAGGCCCCTTGCTCCACCAATGGGTCGGCCTCCAGCCTCGGAACGAAAGCCATGGCGCCGGGGTGTCTGGCTGCAAAGGCGAGCATGGAACTGCGATGACGGCTTCGGACGCTGAGTTCACTGTTCCGAATCCACATGAGCCCAGCAGCCGACATCAAGCCCAAAAAAGCGATGATCACCGGGACTTTCGGCGAGGCGATCAGGCTGCGATCCCAGATCCTCTTGCTCACGATGATCGTGCCCTGGTATCGCGCTGTCACATCGAGACAGGTGGGCCTCGACCACAAGGCGGCATGTGGCGCAAAGTCTTCCATGACCATCTCCAAGTTCATGGTGTTTCACCATAGCGACGCATGGAAGAGACAATCGATCCCGAAAAAAGTTCCCGGAGCGCCCAACCGCAGATCCTGTCTCCTACAAAACGTATGGGATGAGCGCCTTGCGGCTTTCAGGATAATCGTCGAAATGCTCTCGATACCAGCGATGATGGGCCAGAGCCCTGGGTACCAGGTTGGCGGCGGTCCAGACAGCGAACGAAACTCCAGGGAGGGACCAGGTGGCCAGGGCCCAGCCCGTCCACTCCAAGATTTCTCCCAGGTAATTGGGACAAGAGACCTTATCGAACAGCCCTCCCTTGGGAATGCGGTATCCCGTTTCTCCCGGCGCCCGGAGGTGACTCAAAATCCAGTCGGATTGCTGGTTGATGACAAACCCTATGCCGAAAAGCGCCGCCCCTGACAAAAACTTGAATGTCGTCAGATAGGACAATGAATATCCAGGACCATATGAAAAGAGATAGCGCCCGTTGAGATAACAGTTTCCTGCATTGAACAGCATCCCCATCACAACGACCACCAGGGGCATCGTCTTGCCTTCGTCACGACGCCGAAACGGATAGATGAAGGCCCTATGCACGTAATGAATCTCCCACATTCCCAAGAAAACCAAGGAAACCGCCCCCACCGATCGGTGGGAAAGCACGAAAAATGCCGCCATCATCACAGCCGAGAGCCCTTCCATGAGCACCCACCCCAGCCGTGAAGAAATCTGCAATCCCCAGCCGGACCGATTGTGCCTGCCGTACGGCGCCCGGATGAAAAGGAGCAGCAGGAAAACAAACGCCGACAGGCCAAACCAGGCATACAGAAAAATTTGATAGAATTCACCCTGTGACATGCACTCTTCCCTGCTGGGAGGGAAAATCAGGTCCAAAAAGACTTGGTGGAATCGAACAACCGGTTGGCTTCCTCGGACATGCGGCCCACGATCCGGTTGTCTTGGTCCACCCGGATCACCCTGGGCTCGTGCTCCCTGGCCTCCTCGCTGTCCATGTCTGCGAAGGTGGCCAAGATGACCAGGTCCCCCGGAGACGCCAAGTGTGCCGCAGCTCCGTTGAGACAGATCGTCCCACTGCCTGCAGGTGCGGCGATGGCGTATGTCACCAGACGCGAGCCGTTGGTCACGTTCCAGACATGGACCTCTTCACTGGGAAGAATGTCGGCAGCATTCATGAGTTCCTCGTCGATACTCACGCTGCCCTCGTAATCCACGTTGGCTTCCGTCACCCGGGCGCGGTGGATCTTGGACTTGAACATTCTGCGTCTCATGGCGCTCTTCTCCTATCGAGAGCCGTTCCCAAGAGAACGCAAGGACCTCGGTCGTGCGCTGACGTGCCGTATGGGGCTTGTTCGCCACCCCGGCTGTCTCGGCCCGATAGGGTCCAAGCAGCAACAGCTCTACTCAAACTACGGCCTGCACTTGCGGGCGTATTATGACCGAAGCTCTCTGTTCGTCAAGGATGCCCTTTGACGTCACGATCCGGTAGACTGCCCCTGGTCCGTCACTGGTCCCACCAATTTGGAATGCAGAG